>DASVWZ010000021.1:0-34116 GCA_036392935.1 Terriglobales bacterium
GGATTAACGCGATGGTCATCGAGTAGGAACAGGTGCGAACTCGACGTCCTGCACCGGAACGCCACCCACCTTGCGACGGCCGTCCGTCCACGTTACGTAGGCATTGCCCGCGATCGCGGTGTTGTAATCGTAATCGCCAGCGTAGCAGCTGACCACATCCGGATCGTCCTGAGCCGGCTGGGTGACAAGCGAGCTGCTGATCGTGATTTCGGATCCCCAGGTCACGCCGTTGTCGGTGGACTGGATTCCGATGCGGTTGTAGTTGCAGCCGGGGTCGCCAACGTTGTTGCAGGCGCTGGTTGCCTGGCTGCGATCGTACCAGGAAGCGGTCACTACGCCCTTGCCGTTAACCGAAAGCGAGGGCATCCATTGCGTCTTGTTCGGACCATCCTTGTCGGTATTCAACTTAACTGCCTTCGACCAGGTATTGCCGTTATTGGTTGAACGGGTATAGAAGATGTCGCCGTGGTCGCCATTGGTGCCGGCTCCCGCGAAAACATAATGGATGACGCCGTTCGGACCGACTGCAGGCTCGCCCCAACCCATGTGACGGATGATGGGGTTGACCTGATAGAAGTATGGCTCGGAAGAACAGGTTTGATCACCAACCGGATTGAAACGGGCTCCCATGGTGACCTGCTTGAAGCTGGTTCCACCGTTGGTGGAGATATAGACCAGGTTCTGGCGAGTGGCATTGCCGCCGCCGCCTTCATCCATACCCACCACGAACACGGTGCTGTTCGCGCCGGACGATTTGCCGCCTGTGACCTGGACGTCACGAATGAAGGTCGAGCCATTGGCGAGAATCACCGGGCCCTTCCATGTGGTGCCGTCGTCGGAATAGACCAGCGAAAGCGCTGCGTTGTTGCCGAAGTCGTTCCACGAGATATACATGCGTCCGTACACCGCGCTGTTGGGGCTGTTGTCAACCCAGAACGACTCACGGTCGTCGGAGACGCCGACGTGCGGGCAAGCCCCGGTCTTCCAGGTCTTGCCGTCGGTTGAAGTCCACAGGCCGATGCCGAGTTCGCCGCTGCCAGTGGTGCAATCGCTGTTCTGGGTCAGGCTGCCGACCAGGTCGCCGGCAAACCATGTGGCCAGCTTGGCGTTGTAGATAACGATGGGGTCGCCAAGGTTGTCGCCGTGGCCGGTGGCGAACGGCGGAGGCTGGATTTCGGTGAAGGTTGCGCCGCTATCGGTGGAGTACGACAGGCCGCCGAAGGTGCCCAATCCTGAACCGCCATAATTAATGTTGTGATCGTTGTAATTCACCACGATCGTTTTGCCGGAGTTCTTGGTGCTGCCCGTAACCATGCTCTCGCTCTTGGTGCAGTTCTGCGAGCTGGTGCAGCTACGATTGCTGGCGCGGACGTTCGGCGGGGTGGTGGCTGCTTCGGCTTCGGAGCTTCCTCCAGAGGCATGGCCTCCGTAGGCGAGACCGCAAGCAATCATCATGTGGCCCACGCCCAGATTGTCTTGCATATACCATCGCGATTCAACCGCCCGTGAGCAATCGATTCCCTCGGCGCTGGCCAGCGTGGGCTGAATAGCACACACGGCAGCAAACAGAATGACGGGCAATGCGTAATACCACAGCTTTCTACTTTGCATTGTTATTCTCCTGGTGAGTTTGTGTTACCTGCTGTTTTTGCCGTCCGCTGGTCATGGGCATCTTGTCGGTATCGGCGGGAGCCGTCCCGTTCCCAAAGTAATCTTTGTCCATCCAGATACCGGCGTTCTTTCTGAGTTCGGCTAACTTGGCCTGCATCTTCTCTGCCTGGACGTCTTTTTCCACGAACACACTTACTTCTTTCAGCGTCTGAGTGCGGTGCTCGGTCAGTTGATAAACAATGAACGCGTCGGGTCTGTCGTCTGCTACCTTCCACTCTCCGGGTTTCATGGCGAATGCAATCGCCTCCAGAGGCGGCGGAAGTTCCTTGCGGGTAAACATTGACGGAGTCGCGTCCAATAAACCGTTCGGGGAATTCTTGAATTCTTCAGCGATCTTAGACGGGTCACCTCCTGATTTGTAGGCTGCGAGAATCTGATCGACTTTCGCCTTCGCATCCTGTGGGCTGAGCCCCTGGCTGTTACTCGAGCCTGGGCCTTTTTTCCAGATGAAAAGGCGGCGAATGTAAACCATGTCGTATTCGCCTTTATGGGCGTCGTAATACTTCTGCATGTCCTCGGGGGTCGGCTTGGTTTGTTCCATAAGGGTCGCAAACTCGGCATCCGAGAGGACCTGGAGACGCGCAATATCGAGGTCGTGGCGAACCTTGGGAGACTGGTCGAGATGAGACGAAACCGCCTGCTGCGAAAGCATCAGGACCGAGGCGTAGTCATTACCCATATCGCGCCGGGTTTTCTCCGCCTTTTCGGCGCCCTCGCCTTCGCCTTCTTCACCCTGAGCTTCGAACTCCTTGATATTGGTTTCAAACTCGTCCTCAGTGACGGCGACGCCGCCGACACGCAGCACCACGTGTTGGTCAGGTGAGGTTGAGGAGTTTGCCCGATCTGCATCCGGTTTATTGCCCGGGGTGGTTGACGATTGAGCGTGAACCACTGCCACAAAAACTGCAGGGATTAGGAATACGCTGAGAATTCTTATTGGCTTGAAAAATAGCATGAGCGCATGTGCTGGCGGGACCTTCCGGCGAATCTTCCACCCAGAAACGAGAGAGCGGCGCTCTAGAACGGAACCTGTACCGGTGCCCACATCAACAGTCCCCAACTATGCCCTATAGTTGAAGAATCGTCAATCATGGACTTTCGACTCTAGTAGTTCGGCGATTCTCACCGGCCGGCATCGGCGCGAAACCCGACCAGCCGAGACAGATTCCACGATTTCCTCAGGGAAAATCGACAATATTAAGGTCCAGAGGAAATTGCAGCTTACGCGGGCTGGGTGAAGGCAGCCGCCCGGTGCCCCAGTTTCCGGTTAGATCTTTGGCGTCCTGAAATTGCTTCTCTGAAACGGTGCCGTCAAAGGCAAAGGAATCGATGACGTAGGGGATTCCGTTGGAGCCCAAAACAGACGGGCCGTTCATCAAGTGAAAATGAAGATGCGGTCCGGAGGTGTTGCCTGTGTTTCCGAGTTTGGCCAGCTTCTGGCCGCGATGTACGTGATCGCCCGGCTTGACCGCAACCGATCCTTTTTGCAGATGCGCGTAGAATGCGAAGACTCCGCCACCAAGATCGATTACGATGTGGTTTCCGTCGACATTATGCACATTAATGGTTGAGGGGTCCGGCATGACTCCCGGTTTCTGATCGTTGAGATCATTCAAGATCTCCACTACCTTCCCGTCGGCGACGGCGATCACGTCTGCACCGTAGCTGGTGTAGCCGCGCACATCGGATGGGTCGCCGTTGATGAGGCGGCCCTGGTCATCCATTTGCATCCAGTCAATCGCGAAGCGCTGGGCGAAATAAATCTTGCCGTTGACCGGCAGGCCGGTGGAGCGATGACCGCTGCCGGGAGCGCAGCATCCGTTGAGCGCAAGCCAACCTTTTCCGTGGAGCGGCGGGCCGATGACTATCGGCACCTTCTGAAAAATATCGATCGGCGCGACCGTGTAGGTGAGCAGCACAGGCGTCTGTTCCTTCGGCGACGGCGACGGCGCGGCCAGCGTTTCAATGCGGTGCCATAAACGGGTTGGAGGCGTTTTCCACCAATCGAGAGCGAAGTCGACAAAGAAAATCCGGGTGCCGTTGTATTCGATGACCGGATTTTTCACCTCTCCATTTCCAGTGTTACGCAGACGCACGCGCAGATCTTCGTCCTGAAAGGTCGCCAGCGGTGTCGACTGGCCGTCGAGTAGAACCTCGATTTTCTTCGGAGTGGCCGGGGTGATGTTGGTGTTGGTGAGGACCAGTTCGTAAACCAGATGCACTTTGCCGTCCGTGCCGGTCACTTGCCGGGTGGTGTCGACGAGTGGCGAGACGACCAGAGGCGTCAGCTGATCTTCGGCAGGGGTTGAAGCAGTGAAAGCGATCGTTATTAATAAGAGAACCAGACAGTGCGACTTTTTCATGCGCGGAATTATACTTACGCGGCGCAAAAAGTGCTGGCGTCGGTTTGTGGGCGCGGCAGGCCGAGGTCGATCGCCAATTCGTCGTGCGAGTTCGAAATTCGGAAGCAGTGGTGTGATAAACTTTTTGTTCGCTGGTTACGATTCTGTCCGCGGTATTCCAGCACTCCCGCAAGGTTTTCTTCGGGCGCGTAGCTCAATTGGCAGAGCAACTGACTCTTAATCAGTAGGTTGAAGGTTCGATTCCTTCCGCGCTCACCACCCAATCCAATTCAGTAAGACAAGCTTCGTCTCCACGGGCGCGAGGCCCTTACGGTTCGGTCGGTCGGGCCGATTACAAATCTTTACTTTGAGCAAACTTAATCAACCCGATGCGCGAACAATTTTACCGCCGCTGTTTCAGCCTCCGACTATCATCTTAGTTAAAGGATGGAAGCGCCTTGTGAATCGCAAATGCAAGGTGAGAAAGAAATGGGCGATCGTCGCGCGGGGAGGAATGGGTTGCAGCTGTTGTTCGGCTGCCTGAGTTTGCTTTTCGCGTGTGTTTCTGTCCCAGCTCAAACTCCCATCAACTCCGCGCCAGGCGGAACGATTCACGGCGTTGTGAAATCTGGTACCACGCCGATTCCCGGCGCGAGCGTTGCCATCTCGAGCGAAGGTTCGGCAGAAAAAATTCCCACCACCACTGATTTGGACGGCAGCTATTCGATAACCGTGCCTGCCTACGGCACCTACAATGTCGTCGTGCAGATGCCCGCGTTCGCGAACAGCACAAAGAAAATCGTTATCGATACGGCTCATCGGAATGAACAGGCGAACATCGAACTGACTCTGCTTTCGCGCACCCGCGAGGCCAATCCTCAGCCGCGACGCCCAGCCGGAACTTCGGCAGGGCAGCGCGGATTTCAAAGTCCCACGTTGCAGAGCATGGGCAACGAAGAAGCCGGAGCCAATGGCATTGGTGATGTAGTGCCGTCTGGAATGCCGGTGCCTGGGATCGCCCCGGACAGCGCCACCGAGTCGGTCGCGATTTCCGGGAACACCTCGAACGCATTCAATTCCCTGAGCGGCGACGAACTGCAGCAGCGCATCAACGATGCCCGCGCCCAGGGTGGAGGGTTCGGCGCACCCGGAGGCTTTGGCGGCCCGGGCGGATTTGGCGCCCCCGGTGGTTTTGGCGGTGGCGGACCTGGCGGCGCGATGCAGATAACCGGCCGGCGCGGATTCGATATCAATCATCCCCATGGCTCGATTTACTACGGCATCGGCGATTCGGCTTTCAATGCCGCGCCGTATTCGCTCACTGGTCAACCGGCGATTAAGCCGTCCTATCTGCTGAACAGCATCGGCGGATCGCTCGGCGGCCCGTTGAATATTCCGAAGATTTACCACGGCGGCGCCAAAACCTTCTTCTTCGTCAATTACAACGGCAAGCGTGGAGACAATCCCTTCGACCAGTTTTCAACTGTACCCACGCTGCTGGAGCGGGCAGGGAACTTTTCGCAAGCCACTTACACCTCAGGCGCGGAGGCGGGCAAGCCCGTGGAAATTTTCGATCCCGCCACCAACACGCCGTTTCCCAACAACACGATTACGCACATCAATCCGGCGGCGGCGGGATTGCTTCCCTACATTCCGCTACCAAACCTGCCTGGAAACTTTCAGAATTTCCATTTTGTGACATCGGCTAACACCGCCAGCGACGATCTGAATGTGCGCGTCAACCATAACTTCGGCGCTGCGCCAGTTCGCGGCCGCGGTGGACGAGGCCGAAACGCGCCGCGCAATACGCTGACCATCGGCTTTCACTATCACGGATCGGGCGCGACCATCACCAATCCGTTCCCCAGCGTTGGCGGCAACACCAGTGTGCGTAGCTTCGATATTCCGATTTCTTATGTGCGCAGCGTTGGCAAGCTCACCAATACGGTCCGTTTTGATTTCAACCGCAGCCGCACGCACACGCAAAATCTTTACGCATTCAACGATGACATCACCGGGGCACTCGGAATCACCGGCGTATCGCAGAATCCCTTCGACTGGGGACTGCCCAGCCTTTCGTTCACTAACTTCGCCAGTCTGCAGGACACCAACCCCTCGCTGCTCCGAAATCAGACCTATACCTTTTCGGATTATGCAGTGTGGGTGCACGGCAAGCACATCGTTCGCTGGGGCGGCGATTTCCGCCGCGTGCAGCTCAACACCGAGGCCAGCAGCAATTCACGCGGATCGTTTATTTTTACCGGCCTCAACACGTCTCAAGTGATCAACAGCCAGCCGGTGACTGGCACGGGTTATGATTTCGCCGACTTTCTGCTCGGGCTTCCGCAGCAGACCGCGGTGCAGTTCGGCGAAGACAACTATCATTTTCACGGCAATTATTGGGATCTGTACGCGCAAGATGAGTGGAAGCTGCGCGGAAACCTGACCGTGAATGTGGGCGTCCGCTATGAATACGTCTCTCCATTCACGGAAGAGAACAACCGGATTGCCAACCTCGATCTTTCGCCCGGTGTGCTCTATCCCACACTCGGTACGCCGGTGGTCAGCGTAATTCTGCCGGGACAAGTCGGAACCTATTACGGCACCCTGCCCTCGAGCCTGGTCCGGCCGGACCGGAATAATTTTGCGCCCCGCGTCGGCTTTGCCTGGAAACCGTTCCGTAATACTGTTGTACGCGGCGGATACGGCATCAACTACAACACCGGCGCTTACCAGTCCATCGCGCAGCAACTCGCTTTTCAGCCGCCGTTTTCGACTGCATCGACCAACATTCAAACCCTGCCGGGAGAGCTTACTCTGCAGAACGGTTTTCCTCCGGTTTCTCCCACAAGCATCACCAATAACTACGCCGTGAACCCCGATTATCGGTTGGGATACGTACAGATTCGCAATCTCGACATCCAGCAGCAAATCCGGCCAACGCTTTTGCTGAACATTGACTACACCGGAACTAAGGGAACCGACCTCGACATTCTCGAAGCTCCCAACCGCACCGCAACCGGCATTCGCATTCCCAACGTTCAGGCGTTCACTTTTGAAAACTCAGTCGGCGACTCGGAAGCCAACGCTGGTTCGGTACGCCTGCGCAAGCGCTTGGCCCACGGCATTTCGATCGGTGGCATCTACACCTTCTCGAAGTCGATCGACGACGCATCGTCGATCGGAGCCGGAGCTACGACCGGATCCGGCAGTCCCGGGCTCGGAGCCGGAGGCACGGGCGCAGCCGGCGCTGGCCCTGCCGCATCCGCCGGAGCCGGGGCCAACAGCGTCGCGCAGAATCCCTTTGACCTTTCCGCCGAACGCGGGCTCTCCAGCTTCAATCAAACACACCGGTTCACGGGCGACTATCTGTGGGAATTGCCCTTCGGACACGACAAGCGCTGGCTCACGGCAAACACCGTGCAGCGCGCAATTCTCGGCGACTGGCAGTGGAGCGGCGATTGGACCATCGCTTCCGGGCTTCCTTTCACTCCGCGCTTTATCGGCGCATTCGATGAAGTCAACGCCGGAACCAATGGAACCCTGCGCCCGAATCTGGTGCCGGGACAATCGATCAGCGGCGGAGATCCTTCGATTGCTGAGTGGTTCAACACTGGCGCTTTCGTCGCGCCGCCCACTGGTACCTACGGCGACGCCCGCCGCAACAGCATCATCGGCCCGCCCACGCACGTGTTCGACATGGCTTTCACCAAAGTGGTGCCGCTGCAGGAATCGCGCGTGCTGGAATTGCGGGCGCAGGCGACCAATGTGTTCAACATCCCGAATTATTCAACCATCGATACCTCGGTCACATCTCCCACCTTCGGACGCGTGACCGCAGTGGGCGCTATGCGGCAGCTGACATTCACTTCGAGGTTCCGGTTTTGAGGAAGACGAAAACGAATTTCGTAGCGGCTGCATCGGCAAACAAAACCTTGGCCGCGTTTCTAGCGGTTGCATTGTTGTTTACCTCACTCCCCGCCCAAAATCAAAACGACCAGACCGACTACACCTTTCACGCCGAAACAGAATTGGTACTGGTGAATGTTACGGTACGCGACAAAAACGGAAATCTCATCCGCGGCCTGAAGTCGGAAGATTTCACCATTGTGGAAGATAACAAGCCGCAGAAGATCGTCTCCTTTGACGTTGAGAATCTCGACGAAGTGGCAACGCAGAATGTTCCGCAGGCGAAAATCCCATTGAGCTCGCCGGTTGAGCCGGCCGCGGCAGCACCAGCGTCCGCCGCTCCAACCAATCCCTTTAAAGATCGCCGCCTCATCGTCTTATTCTTCGATCTCTCAGCCATGGAGCCCGACGAAATCGACCACGCAATTACTTCAGCCAACCACTACGTCGATGCCCAGATGGCCCCCGCCGATCTGGTGTCGATTGTTTCTCTCGGCAGTTCGCTGCTGGTTAATCAGGACTTCACCTCCGATCATGATCTGCTGAAAAAACAAATCCAGGCTTTCGCCGAAGGCAGCGGTCAGGGCTTCGAAGAAGGCACAACCGGCAGCACCGAGGGAACACCCGACACCGGCCAGCCTTTTACCGCCGACGACACCGAGTACAACATCTTCAACACCGATCGACGGCTGGAAGCCCTGCGGTCGGTCGCCGAAAAACTCTCCCACGTCGAGCAGAAAAAATCGCTGATTTATTTTTCCAGCGGCATGGACCGCACCGGCATCGAGAACCAGGCGGAGTTGCGCGCCGCCATTAACGCCGCCGTACGCTCCAACCTGGCGATCTACACCATGGACATGCGCGGTCTGCAGGCGCTCGTTCCCGGCGGCGAAGCCCAAAGCGCCAGCCTGCGCGGCACGTCCGTATATTCCGGCCAGTCTTCCATCAATGCCTTGAACTCGAACTTCACCACCCAGGAAACGCTCGTCACTCTCGCCAGTGACACCGGCGGTCGCGCCTTCCTCGACTCCAACGATTTCAGCCAGATCTTCAAGGGTGTGCAGCAGGATACTTCGTCCTACTATCTCCTGGGTTATCACAGCACCAATCCCGCGCGCGACGGCCATTACCGGCGCATCGTCGTGATGGTCAACGTTCCCGGCGCAAAGATCGATTACCGCAAAGGTTATTACGCGCCGGCCGACTATCAGCATTCCACCAAAGAAGACAAAGAGCTGCTCCTGCAGCAGGAGTTGGCTTCCGATTTGCCCGCCACCGATCTGCCGCTCTATCTCGGCGTCGCCTACTTTCGCCTCGAGCCGAACAAGTTCTTCATTCCGATCTCTCTGGTTGTTCCGGGATCGGAGATTCCTTTTGTCCGCAGCAGCGACCGAGACAAAGCTACGCTCGACGTCATCGGCGTCGTGCTCGATAGCGACCACCATCCCATCACCCGCATTCGCGACACCGTGAACCTCGCCGTAGACACTTCGACCGAAGTAAAGAAAAAGAACGTGCAATATGACACGGGAGTGAGCCTGCCGCCGGGCAAATATCACCTGAAGTTCGTCGTGCGCGAAAACCAGACCGGCCGCATGGGATCCTTCGAAACCGACGCCGAGGTCCCAGACTTAAAATCGCTTCCGTTGAAGATGAGTTCCATTGTGCTCTCCAGCCAGGTGCAGCCGGCGAAGAAAAGTTCCGTACCCAATCCTCTCATTCATGACGGATCAGAGATCGTGCCCAACGTCACTCACGTGTTCTCGTCAGCGCAGCATCTGCGTCTTTACTATGAGATTTACGACCCGGGCCATGCCGTCGCGCCGCAAGCCTCGCAACCCGCCAAACCCGGCATTCATCTGCTGAGCAACGTTGCCTTCTTCCGTGGCAAGGCGAAAGTGTTTGAAAGCTCTCTGGTCGAGTTAAGCGAGCTAAACGAGCGTGACCGGAAAGCGGGCGTCTTTCAGTTGGATCTGCCTCTCGCCACGCTCAAGCCCGGCCTCTATACCTGCCAGGTCAACGTCATCGACGATGCGGCCGGACAATTTCTTTTCCCGCGATTCGCTCTGCTGGTTCGACCGTAAAACTCTGAGCGGGCCCCCGGGGCGGCGATTTTGTTTATCAAACCGAAGTGGCCAGAATGACGAAACCCTGCGCCCTCTTGACGCTTTCATGACAACCTCACCCACATCCCTCCAGTAAAATGTCCCTGCAGACAAACCCGCACTGTGGTCTGTCTGACTGTCTCTGCTGATTTCTCGCATTTACACGAAACGGTCGAGGTGTAGGCAAGCGTTTATGGAAATTAGCGATTGGCGCAAAAAGATCGACGAACTGGATCGCAGGCTGGTCGAACTGTTGAGCGAACGGGCGCAGGCGGCGCACGAAATCGGCAAGCTGAAACAAGCGGCCGGCATGCCGATCTACGAACCCGATCGCGAACGCGCGGTCTTTGAAAATGTGGCGCGGCTAAATCCCGGCCCATTGCCGCAGCAGGACTTGCTGATCATCTACGAGCGAATCATGGACATCATGCGCAAAATTCAGCAGGAAGAGATCGCGCCCCAGTCGCAGAGAGCGACAGCAGCGCGCGTCAGGAGCGATTCGAAGTCGGAGAAAAAAGCCTGAATTGATTCTTGTAAGAAGCGGACGCGATCCGGCTTCTTGCCTGCGATCGTCGTCATGCTGGCGTTTGCGGGCTCGTGGATCACCTTCGCGTGATCGCACCCGCCGTGAACCGCCGGGTCGTTTAGGGACTGCGCCATGAAGATCGACCAGATCACAATTGTCGGTTGCGGACTGATCGGCGGCTCGTTGGCCCTGGCGCTGAAAAAGCATCGCTTCGCCGGACGCATCGTCGGCTGCGATCGTCCCCGCGTGCTGCAACGCGCGTTGAAATTGCAAGCCATCGACCAGGCACACGTTCAGCCCGAAAAAGCCTGCCGCGGCAGCGCGGTCGTCGTTCTAGCCACACCCGTCAGCACGATCGTCGAGATGATCCGCCGTCTCGCCCCCGTTCTCCCGGCGGGCACTTTGTTGACCGATACAGGCAGCACCAAGGCTGAGATCGTGGCGGCCGCACGTCGCGAATTTGGAAACTCCATGCAACCATTTCTGGCCGGGCACCCCATGGCAGGCAAAGAAAAAAGTGGAATTGAATTTGCCGATGCCGATTTGTTCAAAAGCACACCCTGGCTCCTGACGCCGCTTCCCGGTCAGGATCTACGCAAAGGCGCCACCGGCACATTTATAAAGTGGCTGAAAAAAATCGGCGCCCACGTCGTGGTTATTGACGCGGAAACGCACGACGAACTCTGCGCCTGGACCAGTCACGCCCCGCAAATGATCTCCACCGCCCTGGCTGCGGCGCTGGCCGAGGAGAGTGAAACCAGAAAGCCCCGGCTCGCCATGAGCGGGCGCGCACTAAAAGACATGACGCGAATCGCAAACTCCCCTTATGAAATGTGGCGCGACGTTGCCGCCACCAACCAAAAAAATATCGCGAACGCGTTGCTTAAAGTGGAGCGCCATCTGTCTCACATTCGCCGCAACCTCAATACTCCCGAACTCGCGATCGAGTTCAAGCGCGCCCACCGCCTTAAACTTTGAAGCCACCTGGCAGCCCCTTGATAAATCGCTTACGGCGCCCACCGTTACCGCCCGATTGCATTCTAAGTTCGCACTTACTGCATCGCGCTGCCCCCGGTATGTGATCTGCGTCACACATCAGCGTGACGCAACTCATTTACCGCCAAGGCCCCCCGGTGTTATTTAATGTCACGACTTCAGCATTGGGGTGGGCCTATGCTGCATCATGAGCGTACGTTTGAGATCACCAGCGTTTCGCCTCCGTCCGCCTTCTGCACCCGCTGCCGGCGAAAGTTTATCGCCAGGCCGACGCCCGGCGAGTCCGTCGACGACATGATCCTTCGCATCCACGCTGAGTTCGACCAGCATCGATGCGACCAGCCGCCGTCCGCGAAATAGGAAAAGGTTGTGCGGAATGCACGCCGGCCTCATCACTGCGCTCGAAGTTTCTTCAGCATGGTTACCGCCCCACCGTTCTTCGGATTCAGATCGAGCGACTTCTGATAATTCACAATCGCCAGCGGCTTGTTGCCGTCGTCCGCATAGGCCTCACCCAGACTGTCATAAACATTGCTCGATTGCGGATATGTCTCGACATTCAACTGGAAGATGCGAATCGCCTTGGCGTACTCTTTATTTCGCAGCAGTTGATAACCCAACGCATTGAGTTCAGCTTCGTCGGTGTTGTAGACAGCCGGCTGCGCGCGCAGTTGCTTGTATTGCTGAACTGCCGGCTCCACCCCTTGTGCCGCAATGGTCGCCGCCAGCGGCTCGATAACCGACTTCCGCGGATCGAACGCCGCCTTAACTTCCGGCGCCCAAGCCGCTGCGCCCACCGCGAACAGTCCTGCGATCATCAAGAGCGAAACCGCGAACAGCATGCCGGCCGCGGTCATGCGTCGCCATGCACCCGGACGGTCCTGCGCCCAGAAATAAACCTCCAGCAGTGCCAGCGGCAGCAGAAATTGTCCGTAAGACATGGACGTCAGCACCGGCCCGGTAAACGTGATGGGATCGAACCCCACCTGCCCGAACGCCACCAGCCAGAGAAAAAACATGATCCGGAAAAACCACGACGCGCTCACCACCAGAAAGAACCGCAGAGACCACCTTCTGTGTGTGGCAAAATCGCGCGCCAGCGCATACCGCAGCGCCATCGCTCCGCACAGAAAAATCAGCGCCGCATTCACCGTCGAAGCCATGTGGACCGTAACCCCGCCCACGCTGCCGCGTATCCACGTCAAATAAAGACCAGCGACGCTTAACGCGACTGCAGTCGCCATATAGATCCTGCCATTCCAGCGATGGAAAGCAGGGAAGCGCGACCGGATCCGCGGCACCAGCTGCGACGCGCCTGAGAGCATGATGATCGCCGCCGCAAACACGTGCATGGCCACCGCCAGGTTGCCCATCTTGTCGCTGGCCACGTACCCGTGAGAGATAAATTTCCCCCACGCCTGCATATTGCCGCGTGCCGCCGACAATCCGTAGAACGACGCCACCGTGAAACCCAATGCCAGCTGGCCAAGCACCACGACCACAAACCAGAAGCTGGTCGCGGCTTTCAACGCCTTATTCGCGAAGGACGTCAATTCAAAACCTACGGCACGATTATCCAGAACTGCGGTACCCATATCCGTTCTCCTCACCCACAAAATCAAGAACCGGCTTGTCTACATCGGCCCCTGATACCTTCGAATCCTTATCGCCACCGCCAGAAAGATTCCCGCCACAATCAATCCGCCCCACAACCCCGGCGCGGAAAAAAATCTGGCCGGCATGGCGTGCATCGTGTGGTCCGGCAACCCGCGCATCGAGTCGGCTTCCGGACCGCCGGCGACTCGGTACATCAGGAAATCGGCGAAATGCTGCGTCCCGAACGCCATCTTTTCGACAATGCCAATTACCAGCGCCGGCAGCGCCGCCCATAAAATCGCCGCCCGCTTCGCTATGCTCGAAGCCAGCAACAACCACGCATAAATCGGCGCGTACCACAGCATGTGTATGGTCACAATGTGATAAAGCAGCATCAGCCAATCCTGGAACAATGCGCCGTTCCACAACGAAGACAACCGCAACCCGCTGCCGATCGCCACCAGGCTGCTCAGCAGCAACATGATCCACTCGGTGGCAATCACAATGGCGAATGCCACCAGCGGAATCGCCACCGTCCCCACAAACATCTTCGAAAGCACCGTCGTGCGATCGGAAACCGGCAATGATTTCCAGAACAGAATGCTGCGGTCGCGCCGCTCGTTGGTCAGCGTGCCCAGGCAATACGCCAGGCCAACAATGAAGCCCGCGCCAAAGATCAGCGCGCTCACAAATTGATATGGCTCCTGAAGAATGGCCAGGCGGCGATCTAAATCTGGCGTCGCCAGCGACCGCCCCAGGGTCGTGAACAAGAACGCAAACAGGGCAACTCCCGCAACCACCAGCGGCGCCACGTAAATCGACCGGTACTCCCACAACTCCCGCTCGATCGACCAGTACATGGGATGCGTAGCCGCCACCGGTGCCGTAGCCGATGCTAGCTGCGTCTCTACGGTATTGGCGTCTCGCGGCACAGCATTCGATTCGCTATTCATTGCATTCCTCCCGGAGGCACACTTCCCGGCGTCGTATTTCCCATCACTGCCACAAATAAATCTGCAATGCCCGGCGTGCGCACATCGCCCAGCGCGGCAAGCTGCCGGCGGTCGGCGCCGTCATACAGAAAGACCATCCGCCCCAGCGATTTGGACTCGTAAATCGGCCTCAGCGCCCGCGCCGCCGTTATCTGGTCGGGGCGCACCGCCACTTCCGCGTAGCGCGACTCGAATTCTTCCATCGTGCAGCTCAACACAATGCGCCCGCGAGCAATGAACATCAGATCGGTGATTACGTTTTGAATTTCCTCCACCTGGTGCGTGGTCACAAGGATGGTGCGGTTGCCGTCGAAATAATCGTTGAGCAGGGAATCGTAAAACTGTTTGCGATACAAGATATCGAGCCCCAGCGTCGGCTCATCCAGCACCAGCAACCGCGCATCGATGGCCATCACCAGCGCCAGATGCAGCTGCACCACCATGCCCTTCGAAAGCTCCCTCACCCTGCTGGTGTGGCGAATGCGGCTCTTCGCCAGAAACTCTTCCGCCTTCGCCCGGTCGAATCGCGGATGCACCCCCTGCACATAATCCAGCGCCTGCGAAACTTTGATCCATCGCGGAAGTACCGCAACATCGGCAATGAAGCACACATCGCGCATCAGTTGTTCGCGTTCATTCCACGGATCCCGTCCCAGTACCTTCAGCGTGCCTTCGTACGGAATCAGTCCGAGAATCGCATTCAACGCCGTCGTCTTGCCCGCGCCGTTTGGGCCGATCAAGCCGAGAATCCTTCCTTCATCGACCCGCAGATTGATTCCATCCAGCGCCACCGTCGTTTTGAACTGTTTCCGCAGTCCATGCGCTTCTATGCATTCCATGGCTTTAACCTTTCTCTTTGGCGGCGTTCATCAACTCTTCCGGGGTCAGCCCCAGCCGCTGTATGGTCTCGAAAACCCGTGGCCACTGCTCTTGCAGAAATTTTTGCCGCTCGCCCGCCAGCAGCAGCTTCCGCGCACCTTCTTTTACAAACATGCCCAACCCCCTCCGCTTCTCGACCAGCTCTTGGTCCACCAGTTCCTGATAACTTTTCAGCACCGTCAGCGGATTCACCCGATACTCCATCGCCACTGTGCGCACCGAAGGCAACGGATCGCCCTCCGCCAGCTCCCGGTCAAGAATCATCGCCACCACGCGGTCGCGTAGCTGGCGGTAAATCGGCTGATTGTCATTCCACTGTTGGTCCATGCCAGCTTCCAAGTCGTTATAGTGTTATAGTTAACTATAACACTAAATTATTGTCAAGGACTTTGTCTGCGGAAATTTATAAGTGATTGATTCTTAAGGAAAAGTTTTGAAGCGCTGGCTGGAAAATGTCGCGGGAACGGACGATAAGTCCTTTATTATCTATATTTTGAATACTTATATTCTTTGTAATCAACAACTTACATCGATATGGCGATTGGATACATGAATCAAATCAGCAAGTTACAGAGGACAGAGCGCCTGCTCGCTAGAACGACCTGAGGAACCCCTACTTCGTGGGCTTCGGCGTGTGGACCATCTGCTCCAACTCCTCGGCTGGAACCGGCGCCGAGAAAAAGAACCCCTGTCCGAACTGGCATCCCGTGCGCTTGAGCTGCTCAAGGTGCATAAACGACTCAATGCCCTCCGCCAAAACCTTCACGTTCAGCTCACGCCCCATCACCACAATCAGCCGCACGATCTCGCAACTGGCTCGGTCCGTCGGCATGCTTCCGACGATGGCCCGGTCGATTTTAATTTCGTCGATCGGTAATCGCCTCATCCAGCTCAGCGAGCTGGAACCGGCGCCAAAGTCGCCAACGCTGATGCGCACCCCAAGTTGCTTAAGCTGCGCCATCACCCCCGAAGTCAGCTTCGGCGATGCCATGGCCACCGCCTCCGCCACTTCAAATTGCAGCCGTGAGGGATCGAGCGAGACCTCCTGCAGAATGGCCTCGGTGTCACTTACCAGAGTCGGACAATGGAATTGCCGCGCCGAAAGATTCACCGTCAGGTTCCACGCCGCGCCCAGTGCGCCCGACCCCGGCCGCCAGCAGCACAGTTGCTTCGCGGCTTCGTGCAGCACCCACCGGCCAATGGGGATCATCAGCCCCGCGCTCTCCGCCACTTCCACGAACCGCGACGGCGGAATGTCGCCCTGTTCAGGATGTTTCCACCGCACCAGTGCTTCCAGGCCGACCACCTCTGCGGTTTCAAGCTCCATCACCGGCTGGTAGCAGATTTCAAATTGCCGGTAGTTGAGCGCGGTGCGCAGGTCGGCCTCCAGCTTGAGCCGGCTGACCGCGCGGTTATGCAGAGTCTCATCGAAGAATTCAACCCGCGATTTTCCCAGTGATTGCGCCCGCCGCAGCGCGAAGTCTGCCTCCTGCAGCAATTCGTCGGTGCGCGAATGCGCGTCGGTGCTTAGGGCAATGCCTACGCTCGCGGTCACGTGAACTTCGCGCTCTTCGAAAGCATGCACCATCCCAAGAGCCGATTGAATGCGCTGCGCCACTCGTAGCGCGTCGCTTGTATCCTTCAATCCTTCCACCAGGATGGCGAACTCATCTCCGCCTAGCCGCGAAAGGAGAGCATCGGGAATCGGCAGCTTTCCCTTCGGACGTGCCACCGTATCGCCGTGGCGCAGACACGACGCCATGCGCCGTCCCGTTTCCAGCAGCACCTGGTCGGCGGTTGCCGCGCCAAACAATCCGTTGATCGACCGGAAGTCATCGAGGTCCACCAGCATCACTGCGTAGCGAAATTCGGCCATGCGCTGCGCTCGCGCCTCCGCGCCGTGCAGGCGGTCCAGAAACAGCCGCCGGTTGGGCAATCCGGTGACCGCATCGTGGAACGAATTGTGCTCCAGCAGTTCCTCGGTGTGCTTGCGCTGCGTGATGTCGCGGTTCACGATCACTAGCTTTGCGACCTCGCCGTTCGCATCCCGAATCGCGCTGGCTGTCGATTCAAGAATGTGCCACGTCCCGTTCTTGTGGCGGATCCGGTATTCGAGCTTTTTCCCAATCCCGGTGTCGCGCGCCTCCCGCGCCGCATCGAGCACCTTGAACCGGTCTTCGGGATGGATCTGCTCAAGCGCGCCGGTCGCGGCCAGCTCCGCCGGCGTGTATCCCAGGCCGGTGTAGTACGCCGGACTGTTGTAAAGCCGCCGGCCCTTGATGTCCACCAGCGCGATCATGTCTGCCGCATTTTCGGTGACGATGCGAAATAGTTCTTCGCGGTCTTCCCAGTATCGTCGGAGCCGGTGAAAGCGCAATTGCTGAAACGCGAACAGGGCTGCGAAGGCCGCCGCGAGCAGCCCATACCAGCGCTCCAGAGCCGTGGGAAACGCGGCTGCAGAAGGCGAAGCATTTACGAGAAAGCTAAAGTGGTCCATAAGAGACAGGTCTTGCTTACGGGGACAAACCCGCCATCAGGCCGACTTGCCCTGGGATCGTATCGCGCGGCGTCCCGGCAAGGTTTGTCTTAGCAAATCGAGCAGCTCCGGAGCTCCCTTGTCCAGCCCCAGTTCCGGTTTCTGAAAATAAGCGGCCGCGCCCGCCGCCAGAAGCTTTTCTTCATTCTTTTGGGAGAGCCCGGTCAGCACGATAACGGGAATGGGGGAAGTAGCCGGATTGCTCTTCAGTTCATTCAAAACTGCGCGACCATCGAGGCCGGGCAGCATCATATCGAGCAAGATCAAGTCCGGCATGCCTTCTCGCGCCATCCGCAATCCTTCTTTTCCGTCGGCGGCTTGCAGGGAATCGTAGCCGGCTTTTTCCAGAATCATTTGCAGCATTCGCCGTTGCAGTTTGCTGTCGTCAACGATCAGGATTTTCACTCCGCGACATTTCCTTTCGTGTTGGGTTTGGGATCATCGTGTTGCTTTCTGCCCAACCGCCTCAGTTGGGCATGATTCGCTATTGAGAAGGTCGGCAAAACCCGGACAAAGGTGAGGTGCGTCGCCGTGACCTCGGTGACGTGACCGCTGAGCAGCTTAAATCTGGGCTTTGGGAACCTGTCGGGAAACGTCTGAGGCTAAGGAACTTCGAGTATAATCGGCGCCGAGAGATCCCCGCGGTACCCCGGCCGCGCGGTTAATTCAAAACGTCCAGAAATCAAAAAAGGAGAGAGTTTTATGACATGGCAGAGATTGGGCACGCTGGTGATCGCCCTGGCGGCAAGTTTCGTGATCTCAATAGGGACTTCCCAGGCGCAAGCCAAGCCGGCGACCAAGGCGGTTCAGCCAAACATGGCAAACGTCCCGGCAGAATACAAAGGCGGCATCAATGAACTGAGGGTCGCCAAGTATTACCTTGAAAAAGCTGGAGACAAGTGGGGCGGATACCGGGTGAAGGGTATTGCCCAGATCGATAACGCTTTGCGGGCCCTTCTGGGAACGGCTCTGGCTTCCCAACCAGATGAAATGGCGTCAGGGAATACGGATGAGCCAACTATGATGAATCAGGGCATTCAGCACGTCGAGTCCGCACGTGGAGACTTGGCCAAAGCCGGCGACAACTGGGGTGGACGCAGAGAGAAAGCGCTGGCATTCATCGACCAGGCGATTACCGATTTGCAAACCGGCGTCAGCTACGCCAAGCAAAACAAGACTTACTAATCGGATTGAAAACATAACGCGGGCGCCGTGAGCGCCCGCATTCTTATTGCTCTCGAACCGAATAAAATCGGCGAAGACGACTGCCGTTACGCTCCCGCCACTGCCGGCAAAGCCTTGGGCGTTTCGACCTGCGCGGGTTTTGCCTGCGGCTGCGCCTTCTCTTCTTTTTGCACTTCCTTCTGCTGCTTCTGGCGCACCTCGATGCTACCCTTCATCATCGCGCCCGCCTCCACACTGATGAGCCGCGTAATTACGTCCCCGGTGAGCGCGCCCTCCGCCCGCATGTCGAGGCGTTCACTGCATTCCACGTTGCCTTTCACCGTCCCCATCACCACCAGTTCCTTGGCAACGATGTTAGCGGCGACCTGCCCGCTGCGACCAACGGTCACGCGGCTGGATCCGAAGTTGATCTTTCCTTCAATGCGTCCGTCAATATAAAGCGGTTCGGTCCCGCTGATCTCACCCTTGATAACGATCGAAGGGCCGATGGTGCCTTGTTCCATGGCGCCGCTTAAGTTCTTGCTGGGTGTGAAATTGCTGGTTGGTGGATTTCTCTGGGTGTTGGGCTGGCTCGCCGGATTTTCTAACATCAATTTGGCCTTTCGTGTATCCGCTGGGCCGTGGAGGGTCGCCACCGGCGGAAACTTAGAGGAATCTAAGGAACTTTTTTGACTATGGCACGGAGCAGGGAAAAGTTAGGAGATTACGGAAGATCAGGGCCGGTCGGAAATGGGACAGAATTGGCCTATGCTTCGAGGCCCTGGCTCAGTTCTTCCCACTCCTTCAGGCGGGTTTTTAGCATCGCGCGCTGCGATTCTAATTGCTCGGTCAAACGGCCGGTTTCTTCGACGCTCACAAAGGTCTGGAGCGCCGTTTCAGATTCGGCAATGGCCGACTCGGCACGCGCGATCTCTTGCTCCAATTCGTGGACCCGGTCTTCCATTTGCTTGCGCTTGATCGGATTCACCCGCTTGCCTTTGCCTTGCTTCTCTACTGCCGGCGTCGAGTGATTGCCGTTCGTAGGCTGCGGCGCAGCTGCTGAAATCTCCATCGCCTCCTGCAATCTGGCCGCGCCCCCTTCTTTGCGCCAGCGGAAGTCCTCATAGTTGCCGGGGTAGACCTCAACCCGCCCGTCGCCGACTTCAAAAATTCGCGTCGCCAGCTTGTCGATGAAGTAACGATCGTGCGAAACAAAGACGACCGTTCCGGTATATTTCGACAGCGCTTCCAGCAGAACATCTTTCGCGCGCATATCGAGGTGGTTGGTGGGCTCGTCGAGCAACAGAAAATTCGCCGGATAAAGCAACATGCGCAACAGCGCATAGCGGTTGCGTTCGCCGCCGGAGAGCACTCCGATCCGCTTGAAAACATCGTCTCCAGAAAACAGAAAACATCCAAGCAGGCTGCGAAGTTCAGTGTCGGTCGATCGCGGCGCCAGTTTCCCCAGGTCCTGCAAAATGCGCGCGTCCTGATCGAGTTCTTTGTATTGATCCTGGGCAAAGTAGTCGGCCTCGACGTTGTGACCCAGCTTGTAATCGCCGGCGGTGAGATCCTCTTCTTCCGCCAGCAGCTTGATCAGTGTCGATTTGCCGGCACCGTTCACACCGACCAGAGCGATGCGATCGCCGCGCTCGATCATGAAATTAACGCCACGAAAGACCTCTTTTTCGCCATAGGATTTGGCGACCCCATTAAACTCAGCCACAATGCGGCCGCTTTGCTTGGGCTGCGGAAACGAAAAATGAATGGTCTTTTCTTCTTCCGGAAGTTCGATGCGCTCTATCTTTTCGAGTTCTTTGATCCGGCTTTGCACCTGCTTGGCTTTGGTCGCCTGGTAGCGAAAGCGGTTGATGAACACTTCCAACTGCTCGATTCGGTCGCGTTGGTTGCGATACGCGGCCTCCAACTGCTCCATGCGCTGTGTCTTGGTGGCTAGAAATTTTTCGTAGTTTCCGGGATACAAATGAATCCGCTTGTTCCAGATTTCTGCAATCTTGTCGACCGTCACGTCAAGAAAATACCGGTCATGCGAAATCAACACATACGCATACGGATAATTCGTCAGATATTCTTCCAGCCAGTTGCGCGCTTCCAGATCGAGATGGTTGGTCGGTTCGTCGAGCAGAAGCAGATTCGGCCGCTGCAATAGCAATTTGGCCAGTGCAATGCGCATCTGCCATCCGCCGGAAAACTCGTCAGTCTGTCTCTGCCAGTCTTCTTTTTGAAAACCCAAACCCATCAAAACCGTTCCCACCTGCGATTCAATGGCATAGCCGTCGCGAGTGCGGAATTCGTGTTCCAGCCGCTGGTACCGGTCGGCCACCTGCAAGTATTCGGCCGATGCGTGATCGAGCTCAGACATTCTTGCGGTCAGCGCTTCCATCTCCTGCTCCATGGCGCGAAGGCTGGCAAAGACCTCCATGCACTCGGAAAAAACCGTCTGTCCGGAAAGCGTCAGTCCATCCTGCGGAAGATATCCCGCGCTGATGCCTTTCGCGATAATGATGGATCCGTAATCGAGAGTTTCGATTCCGGCCAGGATCTTCATCAGCGTCGATTTGCCGGTCCCGTTGGCACCGACCAGGCCAATGCGGTCCTGCGCAGTAATCAGCCAGTCGGTCCCTTCGAACAGAAGTTTGTGGCCGAAGCGTTTTCCGGCAGAAGAAAGCTGAATCATCGGTACTTCTATCGTCTCATGACTCGCTGGTTAAGAAGAAGGGAAGCAAAGCAGGAGGAATGCTTGGTGCCAGCGTTTACGCACCGATAAAGACGAAAGCTATCGTGCCGCCGCTGCCGCTTTTTCCGCGTGAAGTTGCTCGATCGCCCGGTCGATCACGGCCTGCTTTTCGGCCGCATACTTCACTTCGCGTCCCTTGGCCAGAATGTCGCGAGCTTCCTCGGCGGAAAACCACGTGGGATTGCGGTCCGCTTCATGCGAAGGGAACGTCTCGAAGACTTCCATCAGGAAGGCCTTAACGACGTACTCGCGCACCCCCGGCGGCTTCCAGAAAACACCTTTCGAGTGAATGTAAAGATGAAAATGACGAGGCTCAATGTGTCCGCGGACGCCAGCTTCCTCCCACGCTTCCTGCGCGGCTGTCTGGCTGTGCGACACCGAAGCCTGCGGTGTGCCTTTCGGAAAGGTCCATTTCTTGCCGCCGTGGGTATTCACCAACAGAAAGTCCACTGCCGGTCCGCGCCGCCGGTAGCAGACCGCAGCCACCTGCAGCGGAAGAGCTTTATGGAAAAGGCGTGGTGACGACAACGACCCCTCCTTCAGCGAAGTACCGCTTTTGACATCATATCGGGGAAATGTTGCAGGAATGTTAAATACCACGAAAATGGTGCAATTGTGGGAACACAAAAGGGCAATGAACGCCGGGTAAGAGCATCGGGCACGGCTGCTTCGCCATGCCCTCAACTCTCAAGAAAGACTTGAACAAACTAGCTTGCCTTGCGTTGCATTTCGGCTTCGCGTTCGGTGCGGCGAGTCTCCATCGAGTTCCACTCGTCCACCTGCTTCTGCGCCGCTTCGCGCGCAACGCCGTAGCGTTCCTGAATTTTGCCGATCAGTTGTTCGGACTGCCCATTGATCACATCGAGATCGTCATCGGTGAGCTTGCCCCAACGTTCTTTAACGGCACCTTTCATTTGTTTCCACTTGCCTTGCATTTGATCTGAGTTCATGAACGTTCCCCCTTTTACGAAAAAATTGTTCCAACAGCCATTTCAGGGTAAAACCACGCGCGGGCGCAGACCATCAAGCAAGTGCATTATCTCTATTGAAAAATTACCCTAATGTTTTCAGGGGATTTGCCCGCCCACGCAATGCCAGAAATCTCAGCAGCGGCTACACCCTTTGCCCGATGGTGGAACCATGCCGTCCATCGCTATTCTGCGCCTGAGAGAGCGAAACGGAGCGCATTGCACGGCGATGTCATCTGCCGCAAAGTGCGTACCGAAAAAGGGGGCTTGCAATATGCTCTGGACGATATTCGTGATTCTGCTGGTGCTCTGGTTGCTCGGGCTGGTGAGTTCCTACACCCTGGGAGGATTCATTCACATCCTGCTGGTGCTTGCGGTCATTGTCCTGGTGATCAACCTGCTCACCGGCCGAAGAGCGGCGCTCTAAGCTTGCGGGACTCTACGAGATAATACCTTTGCGCACCGCGTAAAGGATTAGCTCGGGAGTTCCTTTCAGGTTGAGCTTCTCCATAATGTTCGCCCGGTGACTCTCCGCCGTGTGCAGGCTGATGTTCAGCAGATTCGCCACATCCTTGTTCGATTTTCCTTCTGCCAGTAGCTGCAGAATTTCTCTCTCCCGCGGGGTCAATAGATCATAGGAATCCTCCGCGCCCGCGCGTTTCAACTTCCTCATGTAGTCGTCCAGCAGGATGCGGCTCACCGCCGGACTGAAAAACGACTTGCCGTCAGCAACTACATGGATGGCATTGATCAAGTCGGAGTCGGCTGAATCCTTCAATAAATATCCGCGCGCCCCCGCTTTCAACGCCCGCAGAACGTAGCTTTCATCGGAGTGCATGCTGAGCATGACCAGCGCGATCTCCGGCTGCTCGTGGTTGATCTGAAAGGCTGCCTCGATGCCGTTCAGGTTTGCCATGCCAATGTCCATCACCACAACGTCCGGTTTCAAGGATTTCGCCAGCGAAACGGCACTTCGGCCATCGCTGGCCTCTCCGGTCACCATCAGGTCCGATTGCTGTTCAATTAGCCGCCGCAAACCGCTGCGCATGAGCTGGTGATCGTCGGCCAGAAGGATTCTGAGTTTTTTCATGCGCTTTGCGACAACTGTGCGCCGCCCAGCGGCAATTCCGCGCGCACCTTGGTCCCCACGCTGGGATGCGATTCGATCGTCAACGATCCACCCAATCTCCGCACCCGTTCTTCCATCCCAATCAGCCCCATGCCTCGCAAATTTTGCGCATCAAAGCTTTTGCCGTTGTCTGCAATTTCAATCATGATCTTACGATCCGACTGCACCACCCGCACCGTCGCCGTCGTCGCCTCCGCGTGACGCACAGCATTATTCAGCGCCTCCTGTGCCAGCCGGTAAACGCATATCTTGTGCAGATCATCCAACTCGTCGGAGACGTTCTCCGCGTAAACCTCCACTTCCATTTCGCTGCGACGGGAAACCTCGCGCGCCTGCCATTCCAAAGCCGCCGTCAAACCAAGGTCGTCGAGCATCGAAGGCCGCAGAAGCAGAGCGATATCGCGCACCATTTTGACCAGTCCCTCGACGATCGACCGGATTCTCCCGATCTGCTCCTGCGCAGCTTCATTTTCCGCGGGAACGGTTTTCACCAGCCTGGCTGTTTCCACCAGCAGCGCCTCGAGTGATTGCCCGACCTCGTCGTGCAGTTCACGCGACATCGCCCGTCGCTCCTGTTCCTGCACATCGACCAGTCGTGCCGACAGATCCTGCAGTTCACGCCGCCGCTCTACCAACTCGTCGTATCGTTCCCGTTCGAGCAGTTGCAGCCGCAGAATGTAAATCGTGCTGACGAGAGAAAGTGCAGTCGCCAGTATCAGCATCGCTCCCAACGCCCAACCCAGCTTGATGCGAGTCTTGCGAAACATCGCCAGCAGGTCGCCGTCGTCGTCGGCAAGTTGCTGGTCAGTCATCGCAGAAATCCGCTGCACCACCTGCAGCATCGCCACTCGCTCGGGAAAGATTTGCTCGCGCAGAAATGCCGGCCCGCGCTGACGCCGATCTTCGACGCTCCACGCCAACGCTGTCGCCATCCGCCGGTCCTCATACAACAAATCCTGGCTCAATTCGCCGAATAGCGGGCCTTCCTGCGTCATATCGGAAGGATAATTCTGTAGCTCAGCCTCAATCGTCGATACTTCTCGAATGAATACCGGACCTGCCTGGTCGGAACTCGCAGCCGTGCCCGCCAGCAGAAAGCTGTCAACATCGTCGTTGTACACCTCAATTGATCGAGTGACTTTGACCAAGACTTGGCTGCGGTTGGCCATTCGCTCGCGCACCCGTTGCTCGACGGAATGTAAATCCCGCAAAGTCTTGAACGAATAAATTCCGGCGGCAGCAAACAATATCAGCAGCGCACCGAACGTGGCAAAAAGAATGGCCCGGATTTTCTGCGACGCGGCCGCCGACCCAGCCGCGGCTCCCGGCGTATTGTTTGTAGAGCTTTGCACGGCGCTTCCAGTCCGGCTGCCATTCTAACTTAGTCAGTTCGGTCTGCCCCGCAATCCCCATTTACAGGCGACGGAAATCCCCAGTCGTCGGGATGGTCATTAACCTCTCACTCGCCTAGTAATGGAATGTCCGCAAAGTTGTGCATCCGATCCGCACGAAGTTGCGGAGTGATGCCAATCACAATCTGCGAGCGATTGCCCTGCCTTAATCGCGAATAGACAAAAAGGAGCCAATCCATTGGTCAGCCAAGCCATCCCGGCAGTCGAATTTAACAGCGAGTTTCCGCCCGAAGACGTAATGTTTGGGCGCTCTGACATCATGCACGAACTGCGCACACGAATCAGGCGAGTTGCCGCAGCCAACGTCCCCGTGCTCGTCGTCGGCGAGGGTGGGACCGGTAAGGGGACCATCGCGCGCATGATTCATCGCCTTTCTCCCTGGGCCAATGGTACTTTCTCCAGCCTGTGTTGCCCGGCCATTCCAGCGACGCTGTTGGAAAACGGCCAGTTTCTTGCTGAAAAAATGTCGGTTGCTGGCGCGAACGGAGTGGGCGCCCCGCGCCTCGATGTCGCTCCCCGTGGCACTCTGTTTCTCGATGAGATTTCAGAACTCGATCTCACCCAGCAAGCCAAGCTCGTGCGCATTCTGCGCGGCCGTCAATTCGGCGCCATCGGCGCGCAGGAAAACAGCAAAGTAGAAATCCGCCTTGTCTGTGCCACCAATCGCGAACTGGCCTCAGACATGAAGAAAGGGCTCTTCCGCGCCGATCTGTATTACCGCGTTAATGTCGTCAGCCTGCGCGTGCCGCCCCTGCGTGAGCGCCGCTGCGACATCGAGGTCCTGGCCCATTATTTTCTTGAGCGGTTCTGTCAGGAGTATCCATGCAGGGGAAGAGTAGTGTCTGCCGAAACGCTCTCGGCCTTGCAAGAATACGACTGGCCGGGAAATGTCCGCGAACTGAAGAACCTGATCAAGCGCTACGTGATCCTCGGGAGTGACGACGTCTTTCGATCCGAGTTGACTCCGAGAAATGAACGAACCGGCTTCGACACGCAAATGGCGCTCGAAGGCAACATGTCTTTGAAGGATCTAACCCGTAAGGCTACACGCGAACTGGAGGGCAAGATCATCCTGCAGGCGCTGGAAGCGCACCGCTGGAATCGGAGAGCAACCGCCGAAGCGCTCTCCATCAGCTACCGGTCTCTCCTTTATAAAATTCGCGATGCCGGACTCTCTCCCAGCCCTAGGAACAGGCCGGTTTCTCGATTAATGTAAGCGATATCCTTTATCGGCTTGAAGTAATATGACTTTATGCCGACTGGCAGCAGTGCTTCCGCGACTTGGAAAATGCGGCTGAAAACTTTCCTGACTCGACTCCCGCTGGCCCTCGTGCTTTTCGCGTCGGTCGCCGGCTGCCAGTCCATTACGATTCAGGCGGAAAGCGGAAAGCCGGCCGTCTTTACCCGCGCGGATATCGAATCTTTGCCGCATCAAAAGATAGCCACGGCTCCTGGAGATAAGCCGGCAAGCTACGACGGCGTCGCGCTCAAAGATGTGCTGCAAAAAGCCGGTGTCGAACTGGGCGATTCGCTAAAAGGCAAACGTCTGGCCTCATACTTGTTGGTTGAAGCCGCGGACGACTACCGCGTCGTAATCGCCCTG
Source organism: Terriglobales bacterium (assembly GCA_036392935.1). Taxonomy (GTDB): domain Bacteria; phylum Acidobacteriota; class Terriglobia; order Terriglobales; family Acidobacteriaceae; genus DASVWZ01. Next base: position 26,587 of record DASVWZ010000021.1, read on the forward strand.
CCGGAACTCGATCCCGCATTCAATAACAAGCAATTCTTCCTGGTTTACTCGCGCGATGGCCAGCCGCTCGACGCAAAAGAAGGGCCGTACCGCATCGTTATTCCTGATGAAAAACGAATGGCCCGCTGGGTGCGCCAGGTCACGGCGTTGAAGATTGTAGACGTTCAGTAGAGTGCGGCAGGCGAGCGCAGTGGAGCTCGTCAGTCTTTCTGAATCATGACCTCAGTGGCTTTCACAACCGCAGAAACATTGTCGCCTTTCTTGAGCTTCAATTCCTCGGCGCTGCGCCGCGTGATGACGCTTTCGATCAGGTTATCGCCCACGCGCACCACCACGTGCGCCATGATGTCGCCGAGTTCAAGCTCTTCAATTTTTCCGCGCAGTTTGTTTCTTGCTGATATTGGCATGAAGTCATTATAGGACGCCAGGAGTCAGGCATGAGCATTCGAAGAACGCACATCGCAGTCATTACAGCTCTTTTGATTTCCCAGCTATGCGCCGCGCAGGAGCTAACGGTTGCGGCTGCCGCCGATCTGCAGTTTGCCATGCAGGAAATCGCGACGCGCTTCCAGCACCAGACCGGCAAGTCCGTCAAGGTCACCTACGGTTCGTCCGGGAACTTCTTTCAGCAGTTGCAGAACGGCGCTCCTTTCGATCTGTTTTTCTCCGCCAATCTCGATTACGCGCAAAAACTCGAAGCAGCCGGACTCACCGATCCTGGGAGCCTTTATCAATACGCCCGCGGCAAAATCGTTCTGTGGGTTCCAAACGACTCAAAGGTCGATCTGAGCGCTGGATTACAGGCGCTACTGAATCCTGCGATCAAAAAGATTGCCGTCGCCAATCCTCAACACGCGCCTTACGGTCAGGCAGCCGTCTCGGCCATGCAGAAAGAAAACATTTACGACAAAGTCAAAGACAAGCTCGTCCTCGGCGAAAACATCTCTCAGACTGCGTCATTCGTCATGTCAGGCTCGGCCGACGCAGGCATCGTGGCGTTGTCGCTGGCCTTATCTCCCAATATGAAAGACAAAGGCCGCTACGCCGAGATACCCCCGTCTGATTATCCGCCGATCGAACAGGCCTGCGTGATTATGAAATCATCTAAGAACCAGGCAGCCGCGCGGCAATTCTTGGAATTTGTAAAGACAACCGCCGTTTCAGGTGTGTTCAAAAGCTACGGCTTTGACGTCGGAACCCCGCCGGCAAAATAGCTTCGACTCGATCGCGGTCTCCGCCGCCACCAAAGGCAAGCAGGTATCGATTCCAAGTGAGACTTTGTTGGAATTCCGGCTCCAGCAGCCGACCAGCCTTCCCGTTGCGCGGTACTACCGCCTAAAGTCGGCGTTCGCCGCGCAGGTGACGTTCGTTTCTTCGCCGCAACGAATTGGGTTGCGCATTTGCCGCTCCGGAGATACCATTTGGCAACTCCATAAATCATGCTGCGATCTCAACAGCGCTATGGAACCGTGTGAACGCAGTCGCTGAATTGGCCGGTAATTGTATAGTGAACGTATTTCAAGCTACTGGAGATCCCCCAAATGACTACTTTTCTCCGCAAACTCTGGTCTCAAGATGAAGGCCAGGATATCGCCGAATACGCCGTGATGCTTGCGGTGATCCTGGTGCTGGTAGTGGGCACCATAAGCCTCATCGGATCCAACGCCAATAACGCTTTTTCCGCTGTCGCCAGCGCAATTAGCGGATGATTCTGCTGGCCTACGCCAGCCCAATACTCCCGTTTACCGAGAGTCGTTTTCTGCCCGCGCGATGCGTTAACTCCGCAGCTGCGCCGACGGATTTGTCCGCGAAAGATCCTGGTGCCGAAGAAGGGACTCGAACTTGAGGCGCTTGCGCGGCGTCCGAGCCGCGCGCCGAAATCCTGAGCGAGCGCAGCGAGTCGAAGGACCTCCGCCAAAAAATCCTGGTGCCGAAGAAGGGACTCGAACCCCCACACCCTTGCGGGTACATGGACCTGAACCATGCGCGTCTGCCAATTCCGCCACTTCGGCAAAAGTGACTGGAGGCCGCGCCACCAACTTTGGCGCTGGCCTGTCAGGTGAGAACGACATTTAATATTCTACTTTTGCAATGTTGAGTGTCAACACGCCGGCTTAGCTGGCCAGCTTCGCATTCATCGTAATGTTCGCCTTCAGCACCTTCGACACCGGGCAATTCGCCTTCGCGTCAGCCGCCAACTTCTGAAATGTCGCATCGTCCGCGCCCGGCACGTGCCCCACAACATCAAGCTGCACTGCAGCGATCGTCCAGCCCGAGTCCAGTTTTTCCAGGCTCAAGGTCGCCGACGTCTCAATGCTCGCTGGCGGATGGTTCGCCGCCGTCAGTTGCGCCGACAACGCCATCGAAAAACACGCCGCATGCGCTGCCGCAATCAGCTCTTCCGGATTTGTCCCGGGCGTATTCTCAAACCGCGTCGCAAAAGAATAAGGAGTGTTATTCAGTACTCCGCTCGCGCTCGACACTGCGCCTTTGCCATCCTTTAACCCACCCTTCCAAACTGCATTCGCCTTGCGTTGCATTCGAATCTCCTTAAATGATGAAGTGATTAAGCTTTCCCATTGTAGACGGAACGCGAAAGTGCGTCACGGTGCTTGAACCGTCGACAGGCGAATCAGGCACTCCCCCAATGTATGATGGTGATCGGTTTCTAAACGCGACGGGGGTGCTTGCATGTACTTCGAACAGTTCTATCTGGGATGTCTGGCGCACGCTTCATATTTGATTGCTTCCGAAGGCGAAGCCATCGTCGTCGATCCTCAGCGCGACGTCGAAATTTACTTAAAAGCTGCCGCCGATCATAAGCTGACCATCAAGCATATTTTCGAAACCCATCTTCATGCCGATTTTGTTTCCGGCCACCGTGAGCTCGCCGCTCGCACCGGCGCAACCATTTACATGGGAGCCGCCGCCGGCGCCACATTCCCCCACATCGCTGTCAGCGACGGCTTTCAGATCACCTTCGGCAAAGCCCGCGTCGATGTTCTTTCCACTCCCGGCCATACTCCCGAAAGCATCTGCCTCGTCGTTACCGACGAAGAAAAATCCTCGCAGCCCTACGCCGTCCTCACCGGAGACACCTTGTTTATCGGCGACGTCGGACGTCCCGACCTCTCGCCCAACCACACCCCTGCGCAACTCGCTGGCTTGCTCTTCGATAGCGTTCACACCAAGCTGCTGAAGCTCCCCGACGCAACCCTTGTTTACCCCGCCCACGGAGCCGGATCCCTGTGCGGCAAAAACATGCGCGCCGAGAAATCCTCGACCATCGGCACCGAACGTCTCACCAACTACGCGTTGCAAATTCCCACCCGCGACGAATTCATCCGTCAGTTGACCAGCAATCTCCCTGCCCGTCCCGAATATTTTTCTCAAGACGCGCAAATCAATCGCGGCGGCGCGCCCGCGCTCTCGGAATTGCCGCCGCCAGCGCCGATCTCTCCCGCGCACCTTCAATCCATGCTCAACGACGGCGCCATCGCCCTCGATGTGCGCCCCGTGGACCAATTCGCCGCCGGCCACGTCCCCGGCTCCATCAACATCGCCTTGTCGGGACAATTCGCCACCTGGGCAGCCATCGTCCTGGGCCTGTCGTCCAATCCAGTGCTGATCGCCGAAACCCCTGATCAGATTTCAGAAGCCCGCCTTCGCCTGGCCCGCGTCGGAATAGAAAATGTCGCCGGTCAACTTCAGGGTGGGATCGGCGCATGGAAGGATGCCGGCCTGCCGCTCGCAAAAATCAACCAGACGACCGTGCAGGATCTGAACCGCGATGCCAACACCGGCAACCTCCAAATCCTCGACGTTCGCCGCGATGGCGAGTGGCAAGCCGGACACATCGACAGCGCCACCCATTGGGCGCTCGACAATTTCCGCGTCTCGCCGCCCGAACTCGACGGTCGCGCCGCCATCGCCGTGCACTGCAAGAGCGGATACCGCAGCATGATCGCCTGCAGTCTTTTGCAGCGCGCCGGATTCAGCAATATTGTCAACGTTCTCGGTGGCTTCGACGCTTGGCAGCAAGCCGGATTTCCCGCCTCCCAAGCCAAGCCCGTCGAGGTATAGAATCCGCCTCAATTAGCTAACCAGCGGACGAAATAACGCATCCTAAACCCGCTCGGCACGATTGCGATTGTGTACTTGCTGGCCCAAATACTGCGGCCAAAGTATGGCTATCAATAAAATAGACAATATGGTATATTGGATTTGCGGTCTTTTGAACGGCCCGTTCACCGCGGCTTTTGAGGTTTCCTGCCAAAGCCGGCGACTCTGAACTAGACAGGTCAAACCGCGTAAGCGCTGGTAGAAACTATGCCTTGGGGCGCAGCAGCTCTCGGAATGTTCGTTGGCTTCCTCATCGGCCTCACCGGCATGGGCGGTGGCGCCATGATGACCCCGCTGCTCCTTTGGACCGGATGGGCCGCACCCACCGTCGCCGTCGGCACTGACCTCGTCTGGAACGCCCTGACCAAAACAGTCGGCGCCGCCGTTCACTTTCGCCACCACAATGTCAATCTCAAGCTGGTCGCAAGACTCGCATCCGGCAGCGTCCCCGGCGCTTTGCTCGGTCTTTATCTATTGGCCCTGCTGAAAAAATCCGCCGGAGTCGCCGCCGTCGATCATCTGATCGTCCGCATGCTCGGCGGAACTCTCATCGTCGTGGCAGCCGCCATTATCTTCAAAGGCTACATCTATCCTTACCTTCCCCAATCCGCGCTCCGCACCGCATCCGACGAAAACCTCAAAGGATGGCAAGTGCCACTCCTCGGCTTCATCGTCGGCGTACTGGTCTCGTTCACTTCGGTCGGCAGCGGCAGCCTCATCGTCACCACGCTACTGCTGCTCTTTCCCGCCGAGCGTCTCAACAAACTCGTCGGCAGTGACGTTTTTCACGGCGTGATAATCGTGGGCGTCGCCGCGCTTGGCCACTGGCACCTCGGAGACGTGAATCTTCCCCTCGTTGGCGGCCTTCTGCTGGGCTCGATCCCCGGAGTCTGGGCCGGAAGTCTCACCGCGACTCGCATTCCTGAAAATGCCCTTCGTCCCGCCGTCGCCGCGCTGCTCTTCGTCACCGGCGTGAAATTGATTTAATTTTCGCGCTTCTTCCGGCATCTCCTGCGGTTGGATCGAATGGGAAGCCAAACGTGGATCTGTCGGCACCACTAAGAAGCTTCACCGAACTGCGCTAGCCGCCTTGTTGGCCCTTTTGCAGCTTCCCGCGATAGGAGCCACCCAATCGCGCACACTTCGGTTCCGGGACATACGGCGTGGCTAGTGGTCGCCTGCCCAATTGCGTGGTCTTCTAAGCTGTCCCCGCAAAATGACGGCAAGTGGCAGTACAGCGTTCTTCACGAGTTCAGTGGCTCCAACGGAGCTTTCCTCGGCGATGGCCTGACGATGGCAACCGCGGCTACAACAACTTTCTAGGCCGCGGGCACAAACCGCGAATCCACGCGACCGGTGGCACCGCTACCGCGGCCTATTCGTACTCTTTTTTCAAATCCGCCGGAACCTGCGGCGGAGGCGGAAAATCCTGCGATGCGCCTTTGAACATGGCAACGGTCTTTTCGGAACGCTTCGTGCCATCGTGGACCGCGATTGTGTGCGGCTTGTCCGGTTCATACCCTTCCCACAAAGACACGCCCGCGTAAGCACCGTCTTTGCGCAGGACGTAATAGGTTACGTCGATCCAGCGCAGCTTGGCCATGTCGCCGTTGTAATTGCGCACGATCCGCTTCAGCGCGTCGTTGCCGGCCTCAAGCGGAGACATGCCGCGGCGCATGTTTTCAACGATGGTATGCGCGCCGACAACTTTGATATTTTCTTCTCCGCTGCCGGTCGCGCCCGCCGAGCCGACGTCTTGATCGGTGTAACTGCCTGCGCCAATGATCGGCGAATCGCCCAGGCGGCCGGGCAGTTTATACGCCAAGCCGCTCGTCGTCGTGCATCCGGAAATTTCGCCTTTTTCATTTAACGCCGAACAATGAATCGTTCCCGTCGGCGGAAACAAAACTTTGTGGATCGCGTCCGCGCGCAACTCCGGCGCAATTCCCAAATCCGCTGCGCGCTCCTCGAGTTGCTTGTAACGCCCTTTCCACATTTCCGCCTGCGGCGAATCTTTCGGCGCCTGCCAGTGCGGATCGGAAATTCCCGGACCCCACCAATCGTTGTTGGACTGAAATTCCTTCCACAGCAGCCATATTTTCCGCGAATGATCGGTCAACAAATTCTCTCGCGGAAATCCCACGTCAACCGCAAATCGCTCTGCGCCTTCGCCAACCAGCATCACATGTCCTGTGTGATGCATCACCGCTTTCGATACCTGCGAAACATTCTTGATGTTCCGCACTCCGCCGACTGAACCCGCGGTTCGTGTTGGCCCGTGCATGCAACACGCGTCGAGTTCGACAACCCCTTCTTCGTTCGGCAATCCGCCCAGTCCGACTGACGTATCATTTGGATCGTCTTCCGGTCCCTTGACCACTCGCAGCGCCGCGTCAAGCGTGTCGCCGCCCGAAGCCAGAAATGTGTAAGCGCTGTCGAGATAATCGAATCCGTTGTGCGCCGAAACAATGATTGGGCGCTTAGCTGTTCGGGCGCTCGATTGCGGCGCTGAAGACGTTTCCGCCGCGCCTTTTCCGCCAAGCCCTACTGAAAGAGAGCCGGCAATCGCACTAGTAAGAAAATCCCGACGGGAAACAGTCATTCAACCCTCCAGAATAAGTGGAAACCGCTCAGCGGAAACCGTCCGCCAGAATATCAGCTTCGGGCCGCAGACGCGCACCGATATCGCTGGTTATGTCTTCGGCGGCCTTGTTTCCGTCACCGAAGCGAACTCAGCGCATTCACCAGCTTCCGCGCTCGCTGATAAGGCGAATCGCGCTTCGCCCAGGGAATCAAAACATCCGGCGTGACGCCGTTGACTTCATCCGATCCATCCGCGCGCAGCCGAACGCAATCCGACATTTTTAGGTCAGCCTTCGAGTTCTTGAGCTGGGCTGGAATTCCATCGTCCGTATATCCGCAACCTGCGCCGCCGGTCAGTTCACCAACCACAGTCGCAGCATGATTATCCCGCAACAGCGCCGCAAAATATTCCGCCGCCGACCATGTGTTGCTGTCGGCCAGAACATAAAGCGGTAATAGGTTTGCGCTTTCTGTGTACGAATAACGTCCGGGATAAAACAGATCGTCGCGCGATTTATATCCTGCGAAACTGCCTGGCGCAGCGTAAGGCAAAATTCCTGAGGCAAACATGAATCCGTTTGCCAGAAGCGAGCAATTGAGTTTGCCGCTGACCCAAACTTGATCGGCGTCGCAATGCCCTTTGCTGGCGGCAACGGCTTGTCGCAGCTTGGCCCCCGCATCGCGCAGCCTCGGATCGTTCTTGTGCCCATCGTTCAGATCGGCTTCGACATTCTTGAGCGAATCTTCGAGCTGCTTGGTCCAATGGTCGCTCTTGACGAACGACAATCGCTGATCGTGAAGCGGTTTTGGGCTGAGCGCGCGCGA
>DASVWZ010000022.1:0-35538 GCA_036392935.1 Terriglobales bacterium
CGAATCTCCTGGACAATTATTTCGCGCAGGGTCACAGGTCTTCCCGCTGCCGCCGTGCTCTATCCTGTGGAGTAAGCGTAAACATTTCAATCAGATAGTCGTGCAGGCAGTCGTAGAGCTGGCGCTGAAAGGTCCACTCAAATTGCGGATGATCGAGGTCCCGCGGATGCATTTCGAAGACGTACGTATGCACCGGAACCGGAGGGTCGCGAAACTGAATGACGATCTCGACGGCCTCGCCCTTTGCACGCGCGGAGAACGTAAGCAGCGGGTGCTCGTACAGTCGCAACTGTCTGAGCACCCGCTGCAAACGCTGATCGGTCAACTGAGGCTTTGACTCCAGTTAAGCCCTTTCACCTCTATTAATTACCAGACGCGACAGGCGTTCTGCGGCATCATCGGCTGGCCCACTTTGCAGCCAAAGGCTTCGCCAAATTCGCGCATGTTCTGCACTACGCCGTTCACGCGAAATTCGCGCGGCGCATGGGGATTGGTCTGCACCTGCAGGCGCTGCTGCTCCGGCCGTGACTCGCCGCACCAGTTCTGCCCGAAGCCAATAAAAAATTGCTGAACAGGCGTATACCCATCTTCTTTTTTATTCAGGTCAACTCCTTTGTTTTTCGCATCCTGCAGGAAAGCCATGTAGGAGAGCCGAATGCCGCCATTGTCAGCCGTATTCTCGCCCAGAGTCAGCTTGCCGTTCACGTGAACGTCGTCAATCGCGATAAAGCCGTCGTATTCTTTGATTTCGCAGTCGGCTTTCTCCTGAAATTTTTTCGCGTCTTCGGCCGTCCACCAGTCTGAAAGATTGCCCTTCCCATCGAATTGCCGGCCTTGGTCGTCGAAGCCGTGGGTCAATTCATGACCAACAATGGCGCCGATATGGCCGTAATTCTCTGCATCGGTTGACTTTGGATCGTAGAACGGCTTCTGCAGAATCCCGGCAGGAAAATTAATGTCGTTCATGCTGGGGTTGTAGTAGGCGTTGATGGTGGGCGGTGTCATGCCCCACTCGCCACGGTCGACGGGCTTTCCTATCTTATTGATTTCACGCATGTTCTCGAAGATGACGGCACGCTCGTCGTTTCCATAGGCATCGCCACGTTCGATAATTAATTTCGAATAATCCCGCCACTTATCGGGATATCCGATTTTGTCGGCGACGGCATGCAATTTATCTTCGGCGCGAACTTTTGTTTCCGGGCTCATCCAGTCGAGGGTTTTAATATCCTGCCCCATAGCGGTTTCAATGCCGTCGACCATTTGTACCGTGGCCTGCTTGCTGGATGGGGGAAATTCTTGCGCCACATAAACTTGGCCCAAGGCCTCGCCAAGTGCGTTGTCGGTTGCCGCGACGCAGCGCTTCCAACGGGCCCGCTGTTCGGGCTGGCCGCGCAGCTTGTGACGATAAAAATCGAAAACTTCGTCGTCGACGGCTTTCGGCAAGAAAAGGCTGTTGGCTGAATTCATCACCTGCCAGCGAAGATAGGCCTGGATGGTCTTCATGTCGGTGGCATCGATGAGCGCATTCATGCCTTTAAGGAAATCCGGATTAGCGACATTGATTTCAGTGATCGGCGGCGTTCCGGCGTCAGTGAGGAAACGGTTCCAGTTGATTCCGGGCGCCAGCTTTTGCAGTTCGCTGGTAGGCATAAGGTGATAGACATTCTGCGGATCGCGACGCGAGGTCACGTCCATGGAAATTTTTGCCAGTGCGGTTTCGAGTTGCATGATGCTTTGCGCGTCGCTGGCTGCCTGACTGTCTGACTCTCCCAGCAGCTTGAGCATGTTGGTGATGTGCTGGACGTAGTCTTTACGCGTCTTTTCCGCGACGTCTCCGGTGCGGAAGTAATAATCGCGCTCAGGCAAGCCCAGTCCGCCTTGATCGACCGCGGCAATCTGTTTGCTGGCGTCTTTGAAATCCTGCTGTTCTCCAAAGCCAAGAAAAGCGTTTACGTTGATCAGCTGAAAATGGCCGAGCAGAGCGGACAGCTCGCTTTTGTCTTTCAATGCGGAGACTTTGTCCAGATCCGGCTGCAGGACCTTTAGTCCCTTGGCGTTGATGGCGTTCTCGTCCATGCAGGCGGCGTAATAATCGCCGATCTTCTGTTCGTCGGGCGTGCGTGAGGCGCCACCGGACGCGGCTTTTTCGAGCATGGCATGCAGAACATGCTCGGTGCGATCCTGCATCATGGTGAAGGCTTCAAACGAGGAACGGTCGGAAGGGATGGGATAGAGCTTGCTGAAATTGCCGCAGGCGTACTGAAAGAAATTCACGCAGGGGTCGGCGGTGGTGTCCATTACTTCTTTGGCCAATCCGGGCAGGGGTTTGTATTCCTTGTCAGGAGCGGTTTGGGCAAACGAAACTACGCTCATCTCGAGACAGATCAAACTTAAAATGACAGCCAGTTTCTTCATGTTTTCCTTATGTTTTCCTTTCGAAATGGGAGAACTCAAATCATAACCCAAGAGGCGTGGATTCCGGGTCATCACTCGTACCGCAGCGCCTCAATCGGGTTCAGCCCAGCGGCCTTGATGGCGGGGAACATGCCGCTGACGATGCCGACAAACGCCAGAATGCCGGTCGACCACATGAGGATCGTGGTATCGATGGTGAGATGGATGTCGCCGGCATTGGCATCGTCAAAGAATGCGCTCCAGAGTGTTAGCGAACCGACCGACCACGAAATCACATACGCCAGCACTACCCCGAGCAATCCGCCAAGAAAGGTGATGGCCAGCGCCTCGGACAGAAATTGGAAAAGAATATGCCAGCGGTGCGCACCCAGAGCTTTTTCTACGCCGATCTCACGGGTGCGCTGCGTGACTGAAACCAGCATGATGTTCATGAGTCCCACCCCACCGATGCCGAGCGTGAGCAGGCCGATGAAGCCCAGCAGAATCTTAATTCCGACGGTGATCACTGTCAGGTCGGCGAGGTCTTTGACTGCGTCGAAAACAAAGATCGCGCGGTCGTCTTTGGGGTCGAAGCCGTGGTGAAATGCCATGGAACCGCACACCCTGGACGGCTTTAGTGTGGTCGCCTTCGTAGTCCATGAAAATGCCGTCGAGGTAGTAACTGTCTTTCAGGTCGCTCATGGCGGTGTAGGGGACGTAGACGATGGAGTTGATGTCTTCGTCGCCGTTGGAAAAAGTGTGCTTAAGAACACCGATGACTTTGTAGGAGATTCCATCGATGCGAATGTCTTCGCCTAAAGCGTCCTGGCCGGAGAACAATTTTTTTCTTATCGACGCGCCAATCACCGCGACCCGGCTATGGGTGTAGTCATCCGGTTCGCCAAAGAAGCTGCCTTCACCGATATCGAGCGCCCGAATCTGCTGATAGGTCGAATACACGCCGTGAACCTGATAGCTTCCGCTGCGCGTCCCCCAGCTCACCTGGCTTTGTTTGTCGACCTCAGGAGAGATTCTGGTCAGTGACGGCACTTCGGCGCGAAGATAATCGAGGTCTTCGCGGGTTAACCGCACTTCCGTCCCAGCTTTGCTTCCTCCCGCCTGCAACGACGTGCGACCGGGGAAAATTCCGATCAGGTTGCCGCCAAAGGTGCGAAAGGCAACCATCAGTGCACTCTGAAATCCGGAGCCGTAGGCCAGCAGCAAGACTACGGTGGCGATTCCCCAGGCCATGCCCAGCATGGTCAGCATGGATCGCCGACGGTTGTGGTGCAGCGCGTTGTAGGCTTGCTTACCCAGGTCGCCAAACATATTTATTCCTGCCTCAGGGCTTCGACGGGCGGAAGCAGCGCGGCCCGGCGCGCGGGATAAAGTCCGGCAATGATGCCGGCGGCTGAAAGTGAAGCGATTGCAATGATGGCCGAGGCCGGTACGATGCGTGGGGTGTCGAAGCCTTGAGGCGAGGGCAACTGCGCCAGCAAAGCCACGAAAGTGATTGAGATGGCCAGGCCAATGGCACCGCTGAAAGCGGTGAGAAATGCGCCTTCCACGAAGAACTGCGTCATGATGTTGCGATGGGTGGCGCCCAGCGCCTTGCGCAGGCCGATTTCGCGCGTGCGCTCGGTGACCGAGACCAGCATGATGTTGATGATGCCAATCGCGCCGAGGCCGAGCGTGACCAATCCGACCACTCCCAGAAACCAATCCATGCCGTCGAAGATTTTGCCGACCCGGATTGACTGATCGATGGTGTCCCAGTCGTTGAAGGCGTCGTCGAATTTCGGGTCAAAGCCGTGCCGGTGCGCGATGATGGCGTGGACCTCGTTCATTGCGCGCAGATGCTGCTCTTTTTCGAAGGGCCGGTAGTTGATAAATGAGACGGCATTCTCGGAATTTTGCGCGGTCAGGGGAAACAGGGTGCGCATGGTTTCCATCGGCAGGAAGATCCGGACGTTGGTACCGTTGTTGCCTTCTTTGCCGATTTTGGGGATTACGCCGATAACCTTAAAGTCGATTCCGTTCAGCAGGATGGTGCTGCCGACGGCGGGTTGGCCGGGAAACATTTTTTTCAACATCTCCCAGCCGACGACCGCGACGCGGCGGCGCTCGGTGTTGTCTTCGTCGTTGAACCAGCGGCCGGGGTCGGTGGGCACGTTGCGGATTTGGTTGTATTCAGGCACCACGCCGAAAACCTGCCCGTTAGTCGAGTTGTAATCGCTGACGGCGCGGATATCTTCGCGTTTTAGCACCGGGGAAACGGCGCGCAGTAGCCGGGCATTGTCGCGAATCGCGAGGTAATCGTCGTAGGTGAAGTAGTAGGTTTGGCCGGATTCGTAGCTGCCTTCGACGGCGGGGATGCGCCCCGGGAAAACGAACATGATGTCCTGGCCGAGTTCGGCGAGATTTTTTTCCTGTCCGCTGCGAAAACCCTCGCCGAGGCCGACCAGCAACAGAAGTGAGCCGACGCCCCAGGCGATCCCGAACATGGTGAGGAACGAGCGCAGTTTGTGCGCCCAGAGGGTCGCCAGGGATTGCCGGACAATGTCGGCAAGCGTTCTCATCTTCAGCTTTTCACTTCAGCTTTTTATTTCAGCTTTTCGCCTCAGTTTTTCGCTTCGTTTCCACGAAAGGGGTCGAGCCTCGGGACGATCTTTCGTCCTGAATGTAATACGCGCCTCGGGAGGGGCGGGTTCCGTCAAAAGACGGAACTATACGAGGGTTAGACGGAGCGGATTGAGAAAGGTTGCCAGTCTTGCAGCAAGACGGACCGGATCGTCCAGAGGAGTGTCGAGGATGCCCGGCCTGAGAGGATTCTAATCGCTCCCGACTATAGCTGCGCCCTGCCATTCCGATGCTAGTTATGGAGCAGAAATGCATGACTCAGACCCGCTTTGAACCGCGAACACCGATCGTTGCCGTGGCTGAAATTTGTTGGGATGAGCATACGGGCGCGCCGGCCCGTTTGGCGGCAAGGCTCGAAGATACGTCGCTTTCCGGGGCTTGCCTGCGGGTGAAATCGGCATTTGCGGTCGGCTCGAGACTCAGGATCAAGTGGCATAGGGAACAGTTTTTAGGGGTGGTCAGGAACTGCCGCAGCGATGGAAGCGCGTTCCTGGTGGGAGTGTTGCGGGAGAAGAATGACGAGGGGAACGAAAAAGGCTTGGGTCCGGCGGTTGCGCCAACGTTTGTCGAAGTGTGGTGGAGGGATTTTGGCGGGAATTTGCAGCACAGTTTTGCCGCGTTCGAGTCGAGATCGGAACTGGAGACCTGTTTCTGGTTCCCGGCACCGATTGCGGTGCGGACGGAATTGCAAGTCAAATGGCGGGCGGAGCGCTACTCAGGAACGGTGCGGTATTGCCGCCGCGAAGGCAAAGCCTACCTTGTCAGCGTGGGGCATGGAGGGGCGGAGGCGGCAGAGCCGCTGGTGGCGGGCATTCCTGTGAATGAGAAGGATGATGAATCGGTCCGGGTCGAAGTGCAGGGACAGAAGTTTGATGGCCAGGAGAAAAACGACATGCGATCAACGAATTTGTTTTCCGGATTCTGGGGGCATTCGAAGGGCGACGGGGGCGAGGCGGGCAATGGAAAAGTCAGTGCGGTCCCATCCAACGAGGTTGTGGTTGATTCGGGCAGGAGTGCGCCAGATATGCAGGGCGATCTGCTGACGTGTGAGGACATTTACCATGCGTCCGGCATTCTTACGGTGCGGTCGGGCTATGGGATCAATAGGGTTGTGGATATGCTGCGGAGCAAGCACATCACCGAGCTGCCCCGGGAGGCGAAGAGAGCCTCGGTGCTGATGGCGCTCGAAGCGGCGGGAACCTCGGTCGATGAGGTGCTGCAGGATGCGACTCGCAGACAACATGCGCTCAACACATACGAAGCCGGACAGGTGAAGCTGGCGGAGGAGTTGGAAGCGCGGATCGCCAAGGAAAACGGCGTCTTGCAGGCGGAACTGGAGCGGGTCTCGGCGCACTATGCGGAGCGCATCAAGCGGAATCTGGAGCAAGTGGCGCAGGAAAAAGATGCGCTGCGCGCCTGGCAAAGCATGAAGGAACAGGAGAGCCAGCGGATTGCAGAAGCGGTCGCGGTGTGCGGGAAACCGATCGTTGGTGAGCGGCTGGGTGAGGGATCGAAGGATACGATGGCGGCGCTGGCAGCGACGCATCTGCCTGCGGGATCGGCGTAAGCGGCACCGCAAGAGGTCTTTAGAGGCATGTGTTTTGCCTTGTAAAATATTGATTCTATTGGGCCGAGACCGGGACATATCGACGTAAAGCACTGATTACAAACAGGTTAAAATTGAAAATATAGATAACAAAGGGGTTGGAAGCACGCACTGTTAACTTAGTGGTAAACATTGGGTCTGGTCTTGGGGATGGTTCTTATCCGGCGGGCTTTTGGTCGGGATAGTCGTAGACGCCGCGGCCGGCTTTGCGGCCCAGCCGTCCGGCTTTGACGTACTGCACCAAAAGTGGTGCAGGGCGGTATTTTTCGCCAAGGCTTTTGTGCAGGTATTCCAGGATGTGCAGGCGAGTGTCGAGTCCCACCAGGTCGACCATCTCAAAGGGTCCCATGGGATGGTTCAGGCCGAGCTTTAGCGCTTTGTCGATGTCTTCGGCTGAGGCGACTCCCTCCTGCAGCATGTAGAAAGCTTCGTTGCCGATCATGGCGTTGATGCGGCTGGTGATGAATCCCGGGGATTCTTTGATGACGACGACTTCTTTGCCCATACGGCGGCCGACTTCGACGCAGGCGGCCAGGGTATCGTCGTCGGTTTCGAGGGCGCGCACGATTTCGAGCAACTTCATTTTGTGCACGGGATTGAAAAAGTGCATGCCAATGCATTTTTTGGCGCGGTAGGTCACGCTGGCAATTTCAGTGACGCTGAGCGAAGAGGTATTGGACGCGAGAATCGTGCCCGGCCGGCAGATTTTATCGAGAAGGGTGAAGATCTCGATCTTCGATTCCATTTCTTCGGGGACGGCTTCGATGACCAGGTCAGCTTCACGCGCGGCTTCCTCCACGCTGCCGGCGTAATGCAAGCGCTCGGCGGCGCTCTTGGCATCGGCGGCGGAAAGCTTGCCGAGTTCGACGGCTTTGTCGAGATTGGAGCGAATCTCGGTTTCGGCTTTGCGCAGCGCGTTGGGCAGCAGGTCTTCGAGGATGGTGTGGTATCCGCCAACCGCGGCGACGTGGGCGATGCCGCGGCCCATGGTGCCGGCGCCGATGACGGCGATGGTTTTTACCTGCGCCACTATTGAGCACCCTTGTCGAGTTGGGAGAGCAGTGTGGTGACGTTGGTGTTGGCCTGGCGCAGGCGGTCGGCGAGGCGCTTGCGCTCGTCATCGTTCATCATCGGCACCGAGGCGGTGATGCGGCGCAGGGTGGTATCGACGTCATCGACGTAGTTCATCAGGCGAATCAATTCTCCGGTGGTGGCTACCATAAATGCTCCTATGCCCTTTGGGGCGAATGAGTGTTGGAAGAATTCGCCGGGAGGAATTGGCCTCGCCAGCGAATCCCTATTCTCAACCGTGGGAGCATCATTAGTAAAGCCGCGATGGGCACCGACCCGTGGACGAGGGGATTCAGGGAGGCCTGGCTTTTATTCACGGGAACGCATTTCGCCTGCCCGGGGCTCGGGCTTGATGGCAAATTCTCTTGGACATTTTGGCCGCGCTAAAGGGCGAATAAACGGCGCAAGCTTGTGCCAGTTGCCTGATAACAACACTTATGGCGTTGGTGCGCGATGTCGTCAATGCATCCTAAGAAAGAAGACCTTGCTACAGCCGGTCATTTCACTGTGGCGAGGGGATGGTGGAGTATTCGAAGACCACCCCATAGCCGTATTCGCCGCCGAGGATCAGGCTGCCGTACAGGTTGCCCTGCTGGTCGATGACCAGGTTGCCGGACGCAAAGCAGCCGTCGCCGTTGCCCCCGAAAGTATGTAGGACGCTGTAGCTCCATTTGTCGTTCTCGGTTGGGGACAGCTTATACAGGACTCCGCATCCGCTGGGTCCGCCGCCACCGGTTGTGGTGCCGTAGAGGTTGCCTAATGTGTCCATGACCACGCCGGCGTCGGGCTCGTATCCTTGCGACCCTTGTAGGAAGTTATGCAGTATAGCGAAGTTCCACTGGCCGTTGCTCTGGGGCGTCAGCCTGAAGAGAACCCCGGCGTACTTGCCTCCGCCCTCGGTGGTGCCGTACAGTGCCCCGTTACTATCCATATACAGGGCGCCAGCGCCTGGGAACTGACCGTTTTTCCCGTTGAAGCGGAAAAGGACGGTGTGGATCCACTTGCCGTCAAGTCCCGGCGAGAGTTCGTATACCGTGCCGCAGCTTGAGGTGTTGCTGCAGCCGTATCCGCCACCGTAGGTAGTGCCATATAGGTTGCCCTTAGGGTCGAGGATGAGGCCCGCGAACGGTAGGGCGCCGTCGTGGCCGTCCTTGAAGCTATAAAGCGTGTCCTCCCTCCAGCCATTTTCGGTTGGAGACAATTCGTAAGCTTCGAAGGCTGTGCCGTAGAGGTTCCCGGCATTGTCCCTGACGACGCCGGACTCCGGAATGTGAGGGCAGTAGCCGACATAACAGAAGCTGTAGAGCACCTTTTCTTCCCAGCCCCTTGTCCCCTTCGTGAGCCGGAACACTGTGCCCTTGTCGTTCGTTCCGCCAAAAGTCGTGGTGCCAAAAAGGCCCCCGTCCGGCCCGATGAATACGTTTCCCCCGGGACCTTCGCCGTCCGGTGCGCCCTGAAAGCTGTAGAGGATTTCCTCCGTCCAGTCGCCATCCAGCATGGGGTAGAGCTCGAACACGAGGCCGCACCCGTTGGTGCATTCTCCGGTCCCGCCGTTGCCGGCGGCGCCGTAGAGCCGCCCGGTGTCGTCTAGAGTTACGCCGCCGAGCGGTGCGTAGCCGTCGATGCCGTTGAAATTGAACAGGACTTTATAGTGTTGTGCGGCTTGTGAGGCCGCGGACAGCCACAAGACGAGTGCCAAGGCCTCCAGGGCGCGTCGGGGAGCCGGAATTCGGGGTGCGGTCGCCACTGCGCGCCTCCTCCCTAGCTGCCTGCTAGTATGGCACGGCGGGCGCAGCTTGGAAAGCGTCCGCCCGCCGCGCGGTTGTTACTGACTGCTTTCTATTTCGTCGTCGTCAAGGTCCTGGGGATATGAATTGGGGAAGCAGCCGGTCTGTTTTGGCATGTGGAAGCAACTTGGCAGGTACTTCGCGCCCTCGATGGTTTGAAACGCGTGGTACCCGTCGGTGTTGAAGTTAAAGAAATCCTGAAGCGAGTATGTGCAGGTCGCACAGTTGACGGGGCCGTCCATGGCCAGGTAATCAGCATACTGCCATCCTGAGTTCTGGCTGATGCCGAACTGGCTGAGGTAGGCGCCCCGGTCCCAAAGGCGTATTCGATGAAGTTGAGGATGCTTCCAAAGTCGTGGCAGTAGCTCTGGTTGGTGCAGGTGACGGGAGGGTTAAGGTCATGTCCAGAGACGTAATTCACTTTGGCGTAGGCCCCGATCACCAGCAGAGGAACGCGGAAGCCGTAGACGTACTGCCGGCCAGTGCCGTTAGAGTAGCCACAGGACTGGCCCGGTCCGCAGTCGGGCGGGGCGACGTCGTCGGTACTCAGGGTTTTTTCATCCGCTATTCATACGCGCTAATCTACACTTGTACATGGCCGACAAACTTGTGAAACGCTATCTATTTGCCAGCGATTTCGACCAGACGCTGACCTTCAACGACTCCGGTCTGGTTCTCAGCGAGCTGGCGGGAATTCCGGTGGAGGAGTTCGAGCGCAAAGCCTCCGGCATGTCGAAGCTGAATCTGGTGCAGCAGGGGGCGGAGCTGGCTTACCTGCTGTTGCACGATCCGGAGTTTCAATCGCGGGTGCGGCAGGAGCATCTGTACGAGGTGGGCAAGCGGATCCGCCTGAAGGAAAACATCGCGCTGCTTTACGAGATTCTGGACACGGGGATCGACGGCTTCCACTTCGATTTCTACGTGCTGTCGGCGGCGCCGGTGGAGGTGATTCAATCGGCGCTGGAGGGGATTGTTCCCGAGGACCATATTTTTGGGACGGAGTTTCGCTATAACTCGTCGGGGCATATTGAGTCGATTGCGCGCACGACGGCGGGTTACGGCAAAGTTGCGAAGCTGGATGAATTGCAATCGCAGCAGCAGATTGGCCCGGACCACATTATTTATGTTGGCGACGGCAGTTCGGACGTTCACGTGATGCTGCACGTGAATACGCGGGACGGCTTTACCATTGCGGTTTCCGAAGCGCGTCATGTTTCGCATGTGGCCAAACGAACCGTGCTCAGCACCAACGCGCTGGCGGTGCTGGCGCCGATGCTGGAGGATATTGTGCGGTGGACGCGTCCGCAGATTCGGGCTTTTTTCGAGTCGCACGGCCTGCTGATACAGGAGTGGGACCGGGTTCGCACGGACTGGCTGACCCTGCGGCCGGCGGTGGGCGCGGACCAGGCTGCGGCCGCGGGCTAAGTTTTTTGCGGAAAAACGCGGCGGATCGCGGCATAATTAAGACCGATGCTGCGTGACCGCAACCTTGTCCCGCTTTCTCATCAGCACCAGCGGGTATTGGCGCTGTGCGTGCGACTGGACCGCGCCATACACGCGGGCCCGATCGATCTGGAAAGCTGGCAGCAGGAGATTCACGAGACCTTCGAGCGGGAAGTTTGTGTCCACTTTGAGGCGGAAGAAAAAATCGTCTTTCCGGTAGCCGGGCAGATCACAAAACTGCAGGTGGTGGTGGCGGAGCTGCGCTCGGAACATGAGGAACTGCGTGTGCTGTTTGCCAAAGCGGCACAGCGCGATCTGCGGACCGAACATCTGCAGCAGTTCGTCGAGAAGCTGGCGCGGCACATCCGCAAGGAAGAGCGCGAATTGTTCGAAGGCATGCAGCACGAGATGGATGCCGAGCGGCTGGCGGAAATTGGAGCGGCGCTGGATCAGGCGCTGCGGGCGGCGAGTCGCGTGTGTTCGATGCGTAAGCCGAGGTGAAGAGTGGGATCCGGCTGAATCTGCTTCCCTGCCCGTCTCATCTATGGGGTATGACTCCGGAAATTAATTTTGTTTCGTCGATCGACTCCGCCCAATCTTCAGGGCGAGCGGCGGGAGCGGGCGGGATCTCCGACGCCGGCTTGCTGGACGCCTACTCGGAGGCGGTGGTGGGCGCAGCGGAAAAGATAAGCGCATCGGTGGCGAAGATCGAGGTGAGCAAGGCGGCGCGCTCGCGCAACGGCCGGACGCGGGAACAGCATGGCGGAGGATCGGGCTTCGTGTTTACTCCCGACGGGCTGATCCTGACCAACAGTCATGTGATCAATGGGGCGGACCGCATATCGGTTTCTTTGGCCGACGGACGCCACTTCCCTGCGCATGTAATCGGCGACGATCCGGCGACCGATCTAGCGGTGATCCGCATGGATGCGCCGAGCGTGGATGCAGCCAACCTGGTTGCGGCGCCGCTGGGGGATTCGCAGCGGCTGCGGGTGGGGCAACTGGCGATCGCGATTGGCAACCCCTATGGTTTTCAATACACGGTGACGGCCGGGGTGGTGAGCGCGCTGGGACGGTCGTTGCGATCGTATTCGGGACGGCTGATCGATGACGTGATTCAAACCGATGCGTCGCTGAATCCGGGAAACTCCGGCGGGCCGCTGGTGACATCCGACGGGCAAGTTGTGGGGGTGAATACCGCGACGATCATGGGCGCGCAAGGGCTGTGCTTCGCGATCGGGATCAACACGGCGAAGTTCGTCGCGAGCCGGTTGCTGCGCGACGGAAGGATTCGGCGGAGCTATATCGGGGTGGAGGCACAAACTACGCCGCTGCACCGGCGGCTGGTGCGCTTCTACGATCTGAAGCAGGAGACGGGGGTGGTGGTTGCGGGGGTTACGGAGGATGGTCCGGCGAAAAGCGCGGGGTTGCGCGAGGGCGATGTGATCATCGAGCTCGACGGCAAAGCGGTTGCTGGAGTGGACGATTTACACCGGCTGCTGACGGATGCGCGCGTGGGGATGGAGAGTAGTTTGACGATCCTGCGGCGAACGGAGAAGCTGGAACTGAAGGTCGTACCCCGCGAAGCGCAAGAAGGTTGACGGGCAGAGTTTCAGGTGCTGCTCGAGAGGGTGACCGGTTGGGGTCACTCCGGTGTAATTGCCGCGACCTTTGGACTGTGTTAAGTTGATGAAACAGCAGAGGTTCGATTGCGACACACGGTTCCCGACGGACTGGACCGCAAAGAAGCAGAAGCGTTTCAGCGGCTGGATGCGGCACGGCTCCCAAAACATATCGCCATTATTATGGACGGCAACGGGCGATGGGCCCGGCGGCGGCATTTGCCGCGCATTGCCGGACATCGGGCGGGCGTGTCGTCGGTGCGGTCAACGGTGGAGCTGGCGTCGAAGATTGGCATTCCTGCACTGACGTTGTACGCGTTCTCAGAAGAAAACTGGAAGAAGCGGCCGCCAAGCGAAGTCAATTTCCTGATGGGGCTGTTGTGCCGGTACCTCAAAGCGGAAGTACCCACACTGAACAAAAACAACATTCGCCTGGAATATATTGGGCGTTTGCATGAGCTTCCGCAGCCGGTGCAGGAAAAGATGGCGTGGGCAAGCGAAGCCACGGCGCGCAATACCGGCACGAGGCTGACGCTGGCGCTTAACTACAGCGCGCGATCGGAGCTGGTGGATGCGTTTCGATCGATGGTGAAGGTAGCGGCGAACAACGGCGGGCTGGCGCATTTGAAGATTGATGAAGACATTGTCAGCCAGCATCTTTATACGCGTGATTTGCCGGATCCTGATCTGGTGATTCGCACCAGCGGCGAGATGCGGCTGAGCAATTTTTTGCTGTGGCAGTTGGCGTACGCTGAAATTCACGTAACCTCGACGCTTTGGCC
Organism: Terriglobales bacterium; assembly: GCA_036392935.1. Lineage (GTDB taxonomy): Bacteria > Acidobacteriota > Terriglobia > Terriglobales > Acidobacteriaceae > DASVWZ01. The sequence goes on from DASVWZ010000022.1 coordinate 13,349, forward strand.
GGAGTTTCGCGGGGTGCATCTGCTGGAGGCGATTGCCGAATTTCAGAAACGCGAGCGCAGGTACGGCGGGCTGAATGAAACCGCCGAGCATGCGTTGGCGGAACATCCTGTGAAAAAGGCCCGGAGCTGAGGGCCTTGCAACTTCTCAAGCGGGTCCTCACCGCGGTGGTTCTGATTCCGATTGTTCTGCTGCTGATTCTGCGCGCGCCGGTGTCTTTACTGGCGGTGGTTGCGGCGGTAGTGGCATTGCTTGCGGTGCAGGAACTGCTGAAGCTGGCGGAGTTGTATGGCATCCGGCCGCTGCGCTGGGCGACGTATATTTTTGTGGGGCTGTTCTTCGTTGTGCTGGCTTATCCGAGCAGCAACAAGCCACTGTTGGATTCGGCGGTTTTCATATACACAACGGGATTTGCCGCGGCCATTGCGCCGTTCGTGTTTTTGACGGTGGGAATGCGGCGCGGCGATTTGGGCGGTGCGTTTCCGGCGGCGGCGGTGTCTTCGTTTGCGTTTGCGTATATCGCGTTACCGATGGGATTTCTGGTGCAGTTGCGGCAGCAATGGTCGGGGGCGTTTCTGCTGGTTTATCTGCTTTCGGTGGTCTGGGCGGGAGATATTCTTGCGTACTTTGTAGGCAAATCGGTTGGGCGGCACTTGATGTCGCCGCGGATCAGCCCGAAGAAAACGTGGGAAGGCGCAATTGCGTCGATGGTGGCCAGCGTGGGAGTGGGTCTGTTGCTGTATAACTACGCGCTACCCATCAGTTCGGCTTTGCTGAATGCACATTTGATCGAACGGCGCGATGGGATGTTTGCGTTGCAGAAGACGCCGATGTTGCCGATCTTGTTGCTTTCGGCTGTGCTGAATGTTGCGGCGCAGTTGGGGGATCTGGTGGAGTCGTTGATCAAGCGCGGGGCGGGAGTAAAAGATTCGGGCGCGATTCTGCCCGGCCACGGAGGCATGCTCGACCGCGTCGATGCGCTGCTCTTTGCCGCGCCAGTGCTATGGTACTATGCGGCTTGGCGGGTGATGCAGTGAGCCATCAGTCGTCAGCTATCAGTCATCAGTCGAAACCGGCTCTGGATAAGAGCTTTCAGGGGATAAGCGGCAGCGCCGGCTGCAACCATCAATGAAACGCATTGCCATTCTCGGTTCTACTGGTTCGATCGGACGCAGCACGCTTAGTGTGGTCGAGTCGTATCCCGATCGATTTGAGATTGTTTCGCTCGCGGCGGGGCGCAACGTTGAGGCGGCTTTTGAGCAGGCGGTACGATGGAAACCGCGGGTGATCTCGGTCGCGCGCGATGGCGACGCGGAGCAACTTCGTGAGCGACTGAAGCAAGCCGGCGTCAGCGGAGTTGAAGTTGCCAGTGGAAGCGCAGGTACGATCGAGGTCGCGACACATCCGGAAGTGGATTTTGTGGTGAGCGCGATTGTGGGCGTGGCCGGACTCAAAGCCACATATGAGGCGGTTCGCGCGGGAAAGACTATTGGCCTGGCGAATAAGGAATGTCTGGTCGCTGCGGGCGAGCTGATTACGGCGGAGGCGCGGCGCCAGGGCAAGATGCTTTTACCGATTGATAGCGAGCATAACGCCATTCATCAGTGCCTGCGGGGTGGGCGCGCCGATGAGGTTGGACAGATCTGGCTGACGGCTTCGGGTGGGCCTTTTCTTCACACTCCGAAGACAAGGTTTTCATCCATAACGGTGGAGGAGGCGCTGAATCATCCCACCTGGAAGATGGGGCAGCGGATCACCATCGATTCGGCGACCCTGATGAACAAGGGCTTCGAGGTCATTGAGGCCTGCCGTTTGTTCAACATACCGGCCAGCCGGGTGAAGGTGATCGTACATCCGCAGTCGACCATCCATTCCATGGTTGAGTTCGTAGATGGCAGCATACTTGCTCAGTTCTCCGTCACGGATATGCGGCTGCCGATTCTTTACGCATTGACCTATCCGGAGCGTATTCCGTCGGATTTGCGGTTTCCAGTCATGGACTTGCGGCATCTCGATTTCGAGCCGCCGGACATGGAAAAATTCCCCTGTCTGCGCCTGGCATATGAGGCCGCCGAGACCGGCGGCGCAACAACCGTGGCGCTGAATGCGGCAGATGAGGTTGCGGTGGCAGCGTTTCTGGAGAAGGAGATAGGCTTTCCGGACATTCCCAAAGTAATAGAAGATGTGCTCGGTGAAACCCCAGGGGGTCAATTAGAATCTATTGAGCAGGTACTTGAGGCAGACAAAAAAGCGCGGGGTCTGGCGAGGGGGTGGGTCGCCAGGAACAGCCGTTTGACCGCGAAATCGAGCTAAGCCGTTTAATAAAGGAAATAGCATTCATGTCGGAATTTTTTACAGCCCTGATCGCCGTAGCCGCCGTTCTTGGATTCATGATTCTGATCCATGAGTTCGGCCATTTTGCCGCGGCGAAGCTGCTGGGCGTTCGAGTTGAGGTTTTTTCTATTGGTTTTGGCAAGCGACTGCTGGGTTTCCGGCGTGGGGATACGGATTACCGGATCAGCGCCATCCCGCTCGGCGGGTATGTAAAGATGTCGGGCGAAAACCCCATGGACGACCGCACCGGGGATGCTGCGGAGTTCATGTCGCATCCGCGGTGGCATCGATTCATCATTGCAATTGCCGGGCCGGCGATGAATATTGGCCTGGCGATTGGTTTGCTGACGTTCGTTTATATGGTTCATTACGAATACCCGGCTTTTATGGACCAACCAGCCATAATTGGTTGGGTCGAACCCGATTCGCCCGCGGCCAGAGCAGGAATTGAAGCCGGCGATCGTGTGGCCCGCATTGATGGGATCGAGAATCCGACCTGGGAACAAGTGGAACCGCGAGAGATGTTGAATCCGAACCAACCGGTGGATATTACGATTCAGCGCGGAGATCAATTCCTCAGCCAGTCAATCACGCCCGAGCCGAAGACGGCTTCGCAAATTGGCTGGGTTGGATGGGATGCCAAACATCCGCTGGAAATTACGGAACTGCAACCGGGAATGCCGGCTGAAAAAGCGGGATTGAAGACTGGCGACCTGATTGTTGCGCTCGACGGTCAGCCGGTTCCGGCGCTCGGGGCGATGGTTGACAGCCTAAAACGCACCAAAGAAAAGCCGATTCAAATCACGGTGAATCGCGGCGGTGAACTGAAGACATTTACCCTTCAGCCGGAATTGACCGACGTTGAGGGCACGCGCGAAAAGGCCTACCGCATTGGAATTGGCAGCTTGCCGCTGAAAGTTGGCAGCTTGCCATTCGGCGAGGCATTTCAGAAATCGCTGGAAGACAACAAGAAAACGTCGCTGATGATACTGGAGCTGATGCAGAAGCTGGTGCGGCGCAAGATGTCGATCCGCACCATCGAAGGCCCGATTGGCATTGGCCGCGCGGCCGGCGAAGCCGCCAGCGAAAAAGGCTGGACGCCGATTCTGTCGCTTACTTCCGCGATCAGCTTGAACCTGGGCATCTTCAATCTGCTGCCGATTCCGATACTTGACGGTGGCGTGATTCTGTTGCTGCTGGTGGAAGGTCTGATGCGGCGCGATATCAGCTTGCAGATCAAAGAACGGATTTATCAGGCAGCATTCGTGTTCCTGGTGCTGTTTGCTGTGCTGGTGATTTACAACGACATCGCCAAGTCGTTGCCCGGGCTGGCTGGAAGATTGCCGTAGTCCGGGCTTTTGATCGAATACGCTGGGTCTTATCCAATCCCCATCTTTTTCTGCATTTCTTCGAGCGAAAGCCCGGTCGTCTCGGGATAAACAAACAGCACGACAAAGAACTGCAGCACCATCATGGCGGCGAAGAATACGAACGGATACCCACCCGACGCGGCCGCCACTGCGGGAAACGTTCCCGAGATAGCTGCATTCGTGACCCAATGCGAGAAGCTGCCAAGGCTCTGCCCTTTGGCGCGAACGACGTTGGGGAACACTTCCGACAGATAGACCCAGACCACCATCCCTTGTGAAAATGCAAAACTGGCGATAAAGCCGACCAGCAGCCAGAGCAGCAACTGCTGATGCTGGTGCGAAAAGAAGATGGCTGCGATTCCCGCGTGGCATAGGGCCATGCCGACGGCGCCGACCAGGAGCAAGGTTTTGCGACCGATTTTGTCGATCATCGACATGGCAAGAATCGTGAAGATCAAGTTCGTGGTGCCGACAGCCACAGCCTGAAGATTTCCTGACAATTTGCTGAAACCGGCGCGGGCAAAAATGTCGTTGAGGTAGTACAAGACGGCATTGATTCCCGAGAGCTGATTGAACATGCCGATTGTGACGGCAAGAAAAATGGGAAAGAGATATTTTTTCGAGAAAAGCTTTTCGGCGGATTGCTGGCGCTCGAAGTGAATGGACTGAACGATGTCCTGCAGTTCCTGCTCGAAGTTTGGCTCTCCCGTGTGCTGAAAGACGGCCCGCGCTTCTTCGATGCGTCCCTTTTTAACCAGCCAGCGCGGACTGCGAGGGATGGTAAACAACATGATCAGAAAAATTGCTGCAGGGATCGCAGCTACGCCCAGTTCCCAGCGCCATTCAGCGGATCCGAAGTGCTGTAACACAATCAGGTAATTGGAAAAATAAGCCAGCAGAATGCCAAGCACGATATTGAATTGAAAAAAACCGACCAGGCGGCCGCGCAGATTGGCGGGAGAAATTTCTGCGATGTACATAGGACTCAAAACCGACGACGCGCCGATACAGATGCCGCCGATGACTCGAAAAATCAAAAGCGCATTCCAGTTCCATCCCAATGCGGAACCCAGAGCCGAGATTACGTAAAGCACCGCCAGGCCGCGCAAGCTGTCGCGCCGGCCAAAACGCTCGCCCGAAAGTCCGGCAAACATGGCTCCGACAATCGCGCCCCAGAGCGCGCTGGCAACGGTCACGCCAAGAAGCGCAGGGGTTAGCTGGTAAGCCAGGGTGAGGTCGGCGGTCGTCCCGGAGATGACGGCGGTGTCGAAGCCAAAGAGAAATCCCCCCAGCGAAGCGGCGGCGGTGCACCTGGCGAGGTACGCGTTGAGTTTCATGGGTGACCTTTTAGTGCCGGAGTTTGGCGGTGCATCTTATGAATAGCTGAAGATTGCGTTGAGATGCGAGCGAATGCGTCCGAGTTATCACATTCCCGACCTCGCCGGGGGCGCAGATTTGAATTGCACCTTCAGGGTTTTGATCTCATAAGGCTTGGTGTGCACGGTTACCATGTCGCCTTGTAATGCGAGAGGCGAAATTGTTTTTTCCATGAGATTGGTTTCAACCGCTGACTCGGCGTTCGGGGGAACTTCGATTTCGACGTCAGATTCTACGCCTGCCCATTCGTAGAAGCGGAGAATCAAAGCATCGCCGTCTTCGGCTTTTTTCGCAGCGGTGAGAACGACGTTGTCACCTTGGATTTTGACAAACGAATGTTCCGCCTGCAGCGTGCCCTGATGGTTTCCAGCAGCCTCGGCAGTCAACGGATCGTTGAGCTCATATCCGCGGCGGATGGTCTGCGCCTCGCGCCAGGTCGCGGTATGAGGGTACAGCGCATAGGTGAACTCATGATGGCCTTCATCCGCGTGCGGATCGGGCCATTCCGGCGACCGCAGCAAGGACAAGCGCAGTACGTTGCCCTTGGCGTCGTACCCGTACTTCGAGTCGTTAAGCAGACTGAAGCCGTGCTTTGAGTCGGAAAGATCGGCCCAACGCTGCGCCGGGACCTCGAAGCGGGCTTGCTCGGCTGGCGTGCCGCGGGTGGTGGGACGCTCGATGGTGCCGTAAGGGATTTCGAAAGTTGCTTTATCGCTATGAGCGCTCAATGGGAATGCGACTTTCAACAGAATGTGCTTTTCGTGCCAGTCGGCCTGCATACGGACATCGACGCGTGGGACGCCGGCGTACACAGTGATGTCCTGGGTGAAGGTTGAGTTCTGAAAATGCTGCTTGACCCGGAGAAGGGCGCGGAGCGGCCCGTTCTCGATCAATTTTACTTCGTCGGCTTGATCGAGATCCCAGTGTTGCTGTTCGAAGTCGGCGTCGATGTTCCACGCGTCCCACTGTTTGGGCTGGTCGCGAAAGGCTTGCAGAAGGTTTCCGCAAATAGAATTCTTCGGGCCACCGGAATCGGTTTCAGCCGGGGCGAGCGTTTCCCTTTGATCGGTTTTGTCGTAGAGGCTGGTCATGCAACCTGTTTTTGGATCGACCGTGATGCGGATGAATTCGTTTTCCAGGGACGTATCGGTCGCGTGAACAGGTGACTTGACCGCGGAAGCTTTAGCCGCGGGGCGGACAAAATAGGTTTCGTAGCCGAAGGCAGGGGCGTGAGCGAGAACGAGCAGATGGGCGACGTTGGTACCTGGATCGATGGACAGCAACTGCGACTGGATCGGCCTTCCTTCGGGATCGACGACCTCGACTTGCGTGGCGGGCGCAGGAAGCTGGGCTTCGAGTTCAACCACTTCGCTTCGTGTCCAGGAAAGCGAATTGAATACGACCACGGGTACGCCTGAGCCTTGCGTGTTGATGTGCGAGACGATTGCTGGATGGCGCCAGACATCATCTCGTTCCCTGCCCTCACTACATCTTCCAGATTGCGCTTGGCGTCGAGATAATTCACCGCAATGCCAGAGCCCGGCATGATGTCATGGAAGTGATCGAAGAGCAGATTCTTCCAGGCGAGCGAGAACTCATCCTGCGGGTAGGCATGGCCGAACAGCGTAGCGACTGATGAATATTTCTCGGCGTCCAAAAGCAAGTCTTCATCGCGGCGAATGCGGCGCTTGGTTTCAGATTGGGTGGTGAAGACGCCGCGGTGGTATTCGAAATAAAGTTCATCGCGCCAGGTCGGAACCTGCAGGCGGGGTAGTTCCTGCTGCAAGTCAGAAAAGAAATCCTTGGCGGTGCTGAATTCAACTTTTGGAAAAACGGTATCGGGCGCGCGCAAACGATCCGCTCTGTCCAGCATGGTTCGAGTCGGACCGCCGCCGTGATCGCCGACGCCGTAGAGATAAAGCATCTGCGGCGGATCGGATAGCTTGGTTCCGTAGATCGATGGCGCATAGAACGAGAAGTCTTTGGTGATCTGCTCAGCATCGAATTCGTTAGCGTACTCGTGAGGAAAATATGTGAGCAAGCGGCTTCCATCGGGCGCCTCCCACCAAAAGAGCCGATAAGGGAAATGAGTGTAATCGGTCGCCCACAAAAGTTTGGAAGTGACGAAATAATCGATGCCAGACTTCTTGTAAATCTGCGGCAACTGCCAGTTGTAGCCGAACGAGTCAGGATTCCAGCCGATGGTGATATCGACGCCGAAGTTTTTCTGAAAATAGCGCTTTCCGACCAGAATCTGGCGGACCAGCGATTCGCCGGCGGGCATATTCAAATCCGGCTCGACCCACATGCCGCCGATCACCTCCCAGCGGCCTTCTTTCACGCGCTGCTGAATCTCTTTGAAAAGATCGGGATATTTCTCCTGCATCCACTCGTAGGTGCGCGCCGACGACATGGTGAACTTGAAATCGGGATACTCGTTCATCAGGTCGAGGACTGTGCGAAAAGTGTTGCGGACGACTTCTACGGTTTCGGTCCAAGGCCAGAGCCACGCCATGTCAATGTGTGAATTGCCTATGGCACGAATGGTGAATTGCTTAAGCCAGGGATTCAGTTCTTCCAGTTTGCTTTGCGCCTGGCGCAAGCTGGCGTCGAAGCCGGCTTGATCGTTGCGAGCGAGCGGAGTGAAGTCGATCGCTGTGACGGCGGCCTCCAGAGCCTGTTCACGTTCGGCTTTTCGGTCTTCGTAGGCATTGATCATGGGCCGCGCGGCGATAATCTCGGTGCGCAAGAGCGCGGGGTCAGGCCGGTTTGCGGCCGGTTCGAACAGCAGATCGCTGCGCAGCAGAACGGTTTCGGGGCCACCCGCGTCGATTCGAGCGGCGATGAGGAATTTTTGTCCGGGTTGGGCGTTCTCTGCGACCAAGATCGGCTCCTGAATGTCTTCGCTGCCGCGGAAGATCAAAGTGCCGTTGGAAAATACTGTGATCATCGCGGTGCCTTCGCTGGCCACTTGCAGGCTGAGGCGAACGCGGCCACCTTCAATGGCGTAGCCGTTGAGCTTTTCGGGTATCTGCAACCACTGACGAAAGACGCGTGGTCCAGCCCAGTGCGCGCCTTCTTTCAGCGCCTGGCGGTATGGCAGATTTCTGACAGTTACAAGAGGCCACGCTGAATCGTCGAGTGAAGGGTCCTCAGGGTGGGCGACATCAGCGTGATAACGCCAATCCGGCACTGGCAGCGTGGTGAGCGCCTGCAGGCGATCGAGAACGGGCTGATCTGGATTGGACGCGGCGGTCGGGCGAGTCGCGTCCTGCGCCCAGAGTGCGATGGTCGAGAGCAAAATTACGCACAGGCAATGTGCAGCGCATTTCTTCGCGTGATTAGCTTTCAATGACTTTCCCTTTAAGGCCCTGTTTGTTTCGCGGTGATGTATTCGGGCGAACGCTCAGGATATACCGGCGAAGGTTATGAGATAATTTTTTTCGAGGAAAAATATGGCTGAACACAGAGTTTTCTGCGTCAAGCTGCAGAAGGATCTTCCCGGTCTTGACGAGCCGCCGTTCGATACCGAGCTTGGGCGCAAAATCTACGACAACGTCTCCGAGCAGGCTTGGGGCATGTGGATGGACTTCTGCAAGATGTTGCTGAATGAGTACCGGCTGAATCCCGCGCGCAAGGAAGATCAGGAAGCCATCGTGAAACAGATGGAGCAGTATTTCTTCGGCCAGGGCGCAGCGCCACCGGCGCAGTACGTGCCACCCGCGCACTAGCCTTTCCGGGCTGGTAATCTCGGTTGCGGGTTACCTTCGCAGTTACTTATTGACTGCTCTTTAACCCGCTTTTCATAGCACCGTAACATTGCCGTGCTATTTCTTAGGCATGGCTGAGCCCGTCGCAGCGCCAGTCTGGGATACGCTGATTCTGTCGGATCTCCATTTGGGGGCCGAGTGTTGTTATGCGCGCGAAGCTACGAACCTGCTCAAACAGAGCCGGTTCACGCGGCTTATCTTGCTGGGCGACATCTTTGCCGATCTGAACTTTGGCCGGTTGACCAAACAACATTGGAAGTTTCTCGGGCTCATCCGCAAGCTTTCAAATCCCAAGCGGAATATTGAGGTGGTCTGGGTCGAGGGCAATCATGATCATGGCTTGGCCGATGTGATGTCGCATCTGGTCGGCGTGCGGGTTTATCAGGAATACACCTGGTTCTTCGGCGGCAAGAAGCATCTGGCGATTCACGGACATCAGTTCGATCAGTTTGTGGTGAATACTCTGCGGCTGAATTATCTGGGAACGCTGCTTTATCTTCAGTTGCAGCACTTCGATCTTCCGGGAAAGCCGATTACGCGGTTCATCGACCGGCTGAATACTCGCTGGCTGCGGATGTCGGAGAAAGTGGCGCGGGGCGCGATGTTTCACGGGCGGCTGCGCAGGGTGGATCGAGTTTTCTGCGGTCATACGCATGTGGCCATGCACCAGCAGAAAGATGGCATCGATTATTACAACTCCGGCGGATGGGTCGATTCGAAGCTAACTTATTTGACCATCGATGCCGATGGAGTGCAGATACACGAATACCGCGAGAACTCCGCGATCGAAGAAACGCCGATTCTAGCCGAGTTCTCCGACGATTCTGACTTGCTTGAGCATGAGGAGTTCGCGGAAGACGCCGACGCGCAATATGAAACGATCGCCGACTGATGGGATGTTCGCTGTGCGACAATCACCACATCGGGTGAAGATTGCGTAAGCTCACAATCATCTTTCATCATGCCGGCGGAGGTCATCGCAGCACGGCCGAGGCGCTGAAGGCAACACTTACCACGCAGGAACGGCCGTGGGACGTCGAACTGCTCAACATTCAGGATTTGCTCGGCCCGCTCGACGTCCTCGGCAAAGCCACTGGCTTGCAGATCGAAGACGCCTACAATCTGATTCTCCGCAAAGGCTGGACCCGGCCGACGCCGCAGCTTCTGGTCCTGCTGCAGAGCGTGATTCGCGCGTATCACAAACAGATCGTCAAGTCGTTGCGCAATTATTGGGCGCAGCATCCCACCGATCTGGCGCTCTCGGTCATTCCGCACTTTGATCGCGAGATTGCAGACAGTTTGAGCGGCGGCGACCAATATGTGCCGTTCGTGACGCTGCTTACCGATCTTGCGGATTACCCGCCGCGGTTTTGGATTGAACCTAATTCGGAGTACATCATTGCCGGCACGGAGCGCGCGAAACAGCAGGCATTCGAAATGGGCCATCCGACGGATCATGTCTTCGAGGTCTCCGGAATGGTGTTGAAGCCGAAATTCTACGAGAAGAGCTCGATTGATCGCGCGGCGGAACGCAAGCGGCATGGACTCGAGCCGGATTGTCCAACTGGGATAGTTCTGTTCGGCGGTCACGGCTCAAAAGTCATGCTCGATATCGTAAAAAGGCTCGATCGGGCAAATGCTGCAGTTCAACTGATTCTGATTTGCGGGCACAATAAGAAGCTCGCTGCGCAGCTCAAAGCCCTGCGCACGAAGAAGCCAATGCTGATCGAAGGATTTACTTCAAACGTGGAATATTACATGGCGATGGCGGATTTCTTCATCGGCAAGCCGGGCCCAGGTTCGATCAGCGAAGCGCTGCAGCTACATTTGCCCGTAATTGTCGAGTGCAATGCGCGAACCCTGCCGCAGGAACGATACAACGCGCAGTGGGTGACGGAAAAAGGCTATGGAATTGTGCTGAACAACTTCAAGCAGATCGCTGAAGGCGTGCAGCGGTTGCTTGAGCCTTCGGCGTTCGCCGAGTTCCGTCGCAGAGCCGGCACGTATTCGAATCTGGCGCTGCTGGAAGTTCCCGTAATTCTGGATGAAGTCTTCAAGCGCGCGCAGAAAGGCCGCGATCGCGCGGCGGCGCGCGAACACGCGTCGGCGGTTCAAATCAATCAATAGTCTTCAATCTTTGTACTCTGCCGCTGCGGAATGGGTGTAGAATGCGGGCGTTCGATTAGAAGACAGTTATCCCAACCGCAGAGGTGAACTATGCAGCGCAACTGTGGGTGGCTGTTGACCGCGTTTTTGCTGGCCTTCGTAGTGTGCGCATCTGTCTGTTCCCGCGCGCAGGAATCCATCGACATACAAGCGGGTTCGCCGGAAGATAAGGACCTGAAGGCGATCTCCGACGAGCAGGACGCGCAGAAGAAGATCTCGATGTACCAGGATTTCGCGCAGAAGTACGCGGCGAATCCGGCGGCGGTGGCATTTGCCGATTGGCAGCTCTCGCAAACCTACCAGGCGAACGGCGATCTGAACAAAGCGCTGGATGCCGGCGACAAGGCGCTGGCGGTCTCTCCGCGCAGTCTCGATATTCTCACCTCGCAAGCGGGCATTGCGCAGCAGATGAAAGACAGCGGCAAGCTGATGGATTATTGCGCCCGAGGCGGCGACGCGTGCACGGCGATCGGCAAGGAGCCGAAGCCGGAAGGCATGTCAGACGCGGACTTTGCGGCGCGGGTGAGCCACGAGAAAGAAGTAGTGAAAGACAGCTGCAATTTCTTCGAGTCGGCGGCATTCAACGCCATCAGCGGGGAAAAAGACCCGAAGACGCGGATGGCGTATATCGAGAAATTCACCACGGCGTTTCCGGAGTCGAATCTGCAAGATCAGGTGACGGCGTACGCGATGTATACGCTCGGTCCGGGACAGTTGAACGATCATGCGCGGCTGGTTTCGTATGGAGAAAAGACGCTGGCGGCGAATCCAAAGTCGTTGCCGGCGCTGCTGCTGCTGGCGAATTCGGATGTGGAGGATTCGAATCCGGCCAACGTGGCGAAGGCGGTCACGTATTCGCAGAAGGCGATTGAATATGCGAACGCCAATGCGCCCGATGCCGACAAGGCACGCAAGCTCTCCGCGGGCGTGGCGCATTCGACGCTTGGCTATGCATACATGAAGCAGAACAAGACGGCCGACGCGGTGCCGGAATTGAAAGCGGCGACGAGTTTGTTGAAGGGCCAGGATGACACGGCTTATGCGACTGCGCTTTATCGCCTGGGATTTGCCTACGCCAAGCTGAACAAGACGACCGACGCGCGCGCCGTGCTGGAAGAAGCAGTTCGAATTCCAGGTCCGGTGCAAGCGCCGAGCCAGGATTTGCTGGCCAAGGTAAATGCGGCTCGCGCGAAAGGAAAGTAAAGCTCCCCGCGTGCGCAAGCTCTGACTTCGCGGCGAACTAGCCGCGCGGTTTGGCCACGACATCTTCCGTCCGACGATCGCGTTTTATTTTTTCAGCGACTGATAGAGCGCGAAGACGGCGCCTTGCGGATCTGAGAGGATCGCGATGGTGCCGACTTCTTCCATGAACATCGGCTCTAGCATGGCCTTGGCGCCGAGCTGTTTGGCTTTGGCGGCGAGACCTTTGCAATCGGAGGTCAGGAAATATGCCAGCCAGTGCGCGGGCATGCGCGGATTATTCGGCCGAACGGGCGGAATACCGCCGATAAAACTTTCTCCATTCTTTATGTGCAGGTAGTCGGCGTTGGCTTTCCCAGCTTGACCGGCGGTAATCTCCCAGCCAAATACCTGGCTGTAAAATTTCCCGGCAGCGGCGGGGTCGGGCGTGTTGAGGTCGGCCCAGCAGAAGCTGCCGTCGACGTTGGCTATGCCATTGGCATTGCCTCCCTTGGCTTGCCAGACGCAGAAATACGCGCCGGTGGGATCGTGGCAGACGGACATGCGGCCCATTTCCATGACATCGAACGGGCCTTTTTCGACTTTGCCGCCGGCTTTGGTGATTTTTGCGGAGGCATCGTCGGCGTTGGCGACGGTAGTGTAGATCATCCAGTGCGGCGGGACGTGATGGTCGAGCATTTCTTTGGAAAGCTGGTATCCGGCGGCGGCGGCGCGGCCATTGAGCTGGAAGATGGTATAAGTTGCGCCCGGACCCATGGGCATGTCGTTGGCTTGCCATCCGAAGAGCGAGCTGTAGAATTTTTTGGCGGCGGCCTGGTCGGTGGTGCCGAGTTCGATCCAGCAGAATGATCCGGGTGCGTAAGAGTCGATGTTAGTCATGGCGGAAAAAGTATAGGCGGGGTCAAGGTTCGGAGTCAAAAAGCGCCGGCTTTTGGCTATTGGCGATTAGCGGAGACTGGTTCGGTGACCAGGGCAGAGATCTTAAGGCGCCCACGGATTAAAAACGCCTACTCCCGCGCGCTCAAAGTCAGCTACATTCCGGGTCGCAACGGTCAGGCCATGCACCAGGGCGGTGGCTGCGATCATGGCGTCCCGATCTGAGCGAGGGTTCGGCACGTGAAGCGTGGCGCATCGCTCGGCGACGGCGGTGTCAATCGCCAGGATTCGACCGGAGAATGTGGGCAGCACGTGATTCTCCATCCACGCGCGAAGGATCGCGCCTTGGCGCTGGTCGCGCCGGTTGATGAGAAGAATTCCGATCTCCAGTTCCAGCACTGAAATGACAGAGATGTAGAGACTCGCTGAGGTGAGGGGTTCGGCCCATTTCTTGACGTTTGGATCGGTCTTCCTGGCCTTTCTCAGTTCTGAAATTACGTTGGTGTCGAGCAGGTACATCAGGTCAGCTTCACGGATTGATGCAGGTTTCCGCGGAGGCGCGGCGGCTCAAATTCGATCTCAGCGGCAGCGGGCATCGCCAACAGGTCGAGGACACTTTTTTGCCCTCCTGTGATCCTTTCATACTCCTCGACAGTGAGCAGCACGTGGGACAGACGGCCTCGATCGGTGATGAAAACCGGACCCCGCTTCGCGGCTCGCTTTGCCCGGCCTGTGTCCTGATTAAAGTCGCGGCTCGACAGTTTGGTGATGGTCATGGAGTGCAGTTGCAATGTAGCAACGTAGATACATTGTAGCAGAAGATGCGATGTTTACTACTATCTAACAATTTTTTCTATCGCGATTTTGCGTAAAATCTTGATTCTATTGGGCCGGTTTTTGCGATTCCTTGCAAAATATTGATTCTAAACGGCAAAAACAGTCAAAATCTAGAAAACAAAGGAGTTAGTCGTCAGTTCAGTCGTCAGTCATCGGTCGTCAGCTATCAGCCATCAGTTCCCGGACCCTGGCCCTTCGCTTCGGGGCACGGTCGAGGGGTGGTGCGGTGATCCGGCGACCGGGTGCTCTTCGACGCGGGCCAAGATACTGATAGCGTGCCCTAGGCAATGATCGGCGAGAATGGGAGGCAAGGTCAAGCAGCTTCGTCACAGCGGGCTTGTGATGAGTGAACCTTGGGGTGGAACCGTGCTGGAAGGTGAAAGGCTGGGCTACTCGCCAGAGGGTTGCGCTCCGTCTCTGCAAGTTTGGATGCGTGTTATAATGGCCACTTAAGTGACCACATGAAGATCAGCACAGTTCGGGAGTTTCGCGATAAAGCATCCGGCTTGCTTCGCTCCAAGGACCCGATCCTCGTGACCCGTCGCGGGCGCCTCGCCGGCGTATTCTTTCCCTGGCAAAAAGAGGGTCTGCCCCTGGAGTTGAAACAGGACCTGTTCGCCATGCTGAGTGCCGAGATCGCCCGCCAGAGAGCGAGCCGCGGCATCTCCGAAAAGCAGGTGCTGGCCGATTTTGAGCGCTGGCGGAAGGCTCGTCATGCGGCTCGCCGCAGACGCTAACGTTCTGCTGGCTGCGATTCTCGGCGGCCGCTCCAGGCTCATTCTGGCCAGTCCAGAGATCGAGCAGGTATTTACTACCGAACCGACCCTTGCCGAAGTGCGCGAATACGCGGCCGTGCTGGCAGAAAAGAAGCGTCTTTCGGCGGACCTTCTTTTGCTGGCCGTTGCCAGCTTGCCGGTCACCGTGGTTCCGGCCACGGACTATGCATCGAGTGTTGCCGAAGCCAAGCGCCGCATCGGGCGCCGCGATCCTGACGATGTTCCAATTCTCGCTCTGGCCATTGAGTTCAAAATTCCCGTTTGGTCGAACGACAAGGACTTCGACGAGTCAGGAGTTCCTTACTTCATTACGGAGGATTTGCTTCGGAAGCTGAAAATACTGGGTCCCGCGTGATTTGGGTGTGGACTGCGACTAGACTCGGGCCGAAGCGTGTCCTGGGCAGTGATCGGCGAGAGTGGGGGGCGAGGTCAAGGGAGTTGGTCACATTGAAATTGTGATGGGTGAATATTGGGGTGAAATGGGTGGAATTTGATTTTGGTTTTCAAAATCTGAGGCGCTCTGTTCTGAATTCGTAACAAAACTATTTTCGGCTTGATTTCCACAGTGCCGCGATGGATACTTCCGGTCTTGACCCGGGATCTTGTCTTTGCAGGAGGAGAAACCGCATGTCGAAGCGTCGCAGCATCATGGTTTTCGCGTTCACTGTGCTCGCTGGCACCCTGTTCGCTGTAGCGCAACCGCCATCCGCCAAGCCACAGGAAATATTTGCGGCCTACTGGACCTCGGACCTAGTTGGGAGACTGAGCTTCAGCTCAAGAACAACCTCGCCACCGGCTCGCTGGCCGTTACTCCGGTGCTTCACCTCGCGGATGGAACGGAGTTCCCGCTCGATCAGGTTACGATCGCACCAAGGTCCGCGGTTTCCGTGCCGGTCAATCAGGTACTGTCCAGGAAGTTCCCCAGCCTGCTCAACCGGCGGGGAGTGTTTGGGCTAGTCGCTTTTCGGTTTGACGCATATCGCCCCGATAATCTCTACGCTTCGGTTTCGGTGCAAAGGCAAGCCGAGCCCATCGAATTTCAGTTCGACGCATATGCCCCCGGTGCCCGCGAACGGACCGGCAGTCGCGAGGGAATTTGGTACGAACCACGGCGCGGCATGAAGGACGTACTTGTCGTCGCCAACCGCTCCAACAAAACCGTTCAGGGCACACTCTGGTTGTCCGACGCAGCGGGTAAACGATCGAGCAGTCCGCTCACCCTGATTCCTTATCAGACCCAGCGGTTGTCGCTCGCGGCGCTCATCCAGAAAACCGGCCTGCGCGGGGGCTACGGTGGCATCGCACTTGACTTTCCGTCGTCGGCGCAAATGATCGACAGTGCGCACATGCTCTACGATGAACAGAGCGGATTCTCGTCGTTGATGAAGATGGTAGACCGCGACCCGACGCAGACCCTGCGGGAGCGCACTGGCAAGGACAGCGGGCCGTGGGCCATGTGGGCGCCCATGCTGGCCATGGCCTCGCCCGATCCGGCGGCGGGTTTTCCGGAAGGAACCGTACTGCAGCCCGCTATTTTTGTGCGCAACACGACGGGCAGGAAGCTAACAGTTCGCATCGCATTAAATTGGCGCGACGAGTCCGGCAAAGGCACGGTCACGCTGCCGGAGATGGCTCTGGCGCCATTTGAGACGCGGCAGATTCAGATTGGCGACATGCAAAAGCCGCTTGGCATTCCCGCCGAAGCACATTGGGCGCTGGCGACAGTGACTACCTCCGCTTCACCGGACGAACTCGTCGTTGAGGCTTCGAGTTACGACACGACGCTACGGTACGGAATGCAGAGTCCGGTCTACAGCGGCGTCGGGGATCATTTTGTCGGCGGCGAGTGGCGCGTAGACGATGCCCGCAACCTCCTGATGGCGATCTCCAATGTCGGCACTCGTGCTACGGACGCCCTTGTCACCTTGTACTATAACAACGGCAGGAATAAGTACGAGATGCAGCGGAAGATTCAGCCCGGCGACCAGATGTGGGTCAACTTCGGTGACCTGATCCATAATCGCATCCCGGACCGCAACGGGCGCATGTTGCCCGCCGACCTGGCGTCGGGCGCGTACGAATTGCGCGACCTGAATCCCGGTAGCGGAAGCCAACTGATTGGCGGTGCGTTGGCGCTCGACCTTAGCGTTGGCAGGCACGCCCAGCCGTTTATTCTGCGATGCTGCGGCTACGGAGACCCAGATGTGAATCCCTACGAGGTCGTGGCTCCCCCCAACGATGACATTCCCATTTACGTGGAATCGCTCGACTGCAACGGCAACCTCGTCAACGTCTCGAGCAGCTTCGGCACTTGGCGGAGCGGCGACGACTCAATTGCTCAGGTCACCTACACGAACGTGCACACGGTCGCCGAGGGCGGTACCGACGCCTTTGCCTCTGGCGAGCTTCCGGTGGGTAACGGTAGCTACTGCACCGTGGAGCCGTTCCAAGTTGAGGCGCCGGCGAACGTGTGCGCTAGCACGGCGGAGGCTGCCCTGGTCGGCGAGTATGTTTCCAATGTCATTTTGGATGTGGCTAACAACAACGCTCGTTTTCTTCCAACGTGCCTGGAACCGACGCAAACCGCACATTCCAACTACTTCACGTTCTCGGAGATCAACACCCCTTGTCCCAGCGCCGGGCCGCCCGAGTTTTCATGGGCATTGATAAGGAGTCCTCTTGTTGCTGCTGCTAGCAGTGGCTATGGCCTCGATGCTTGGCGGCAGGACTACGGCTCCTCTCGCATCATCAATAGCGGTTTCAGGGACCCTAGCCAAAACAGCAGTTGCGGGGGCGCGACGAACAGCCGCCACTTGTTTGGCGACGCTAGCGATTTGCGGAACCAATCCGGAACTACGGCTGAATGGAGCGCAATGGTGACGGCGGCGCAGGCGGCGAATGCCGACTACATCGAGCCGCAATCCGGGCCTTGTGGCTTGGGGTGCGTACATGCCGATTGGCGCAGCCATAGCGGGGGTTACGCACAGTGAGCACCGAGCATGCGATGCCAAATACACAAATCGATTCGTAAGGTCGTTTTTTCGAGAAGCGTCCTCTTCGGAACGTGGTGTTTGACGTGGATGCTCGCTCTGGCTCTTGCGGCTGGGCAAGACGTGGCCACACTTCCAGGGAGGGTTGCGGCTATCTCGCCCCGATTCGAGAGCTCGCAATGGTCGATTCGTAAATCAGCGTTCGACGAACTGGCCGAGTTGGGTGCCGGCGGTGCCGACAAGGCCGCGGTGGCACCGATCCTCGATCTGATGGAGCGCGCCCCCGGCCAGGCTGAGGCGATCAGGGCAGATCTCGTCCACCTTTTGGAAAGAGAAAACCAGTTCGTCCAGAGCGCGGGCACCCAGGGATCGACACTGCCGGAGGACTACCTTGAGTACTATGGAAACCTTATCGCCGCCGTCGGCGCTCTCAAAGATGTCCAGGCAATCCCGGCGTTGCTCTCGGCAATTACCACAGGTGGGAACGCCACCCGAGGACTAGCCGAGTTGGGTGAGCCTGCGCTGGAGCCGGTGTTGCAGCAAACGAATAATCCGAACCCATCGGTGAGGTCTTCGGCACTATTCACAATCCGCGACATGCTGAACATGAAGAAACTGGCTGATCCGAAGTCGCTCGCGCGTGTAGATGAGGTTCTGCGAAAATCGCTGGAGGATACCGATCCGTCGGTTCGAACTAGTGCGATCTGGGCAATCGGCGCAACCGGCGACAAGCAGTTCTTGCCAGCCCTGAGCAGGATCGCCGACTGCGACCCTGCGACACTTCCGGGTGAGGCCGATGGTGGTGGCACTTTCTATCCTGTAAGGCACGCTGCGCGGACGGTCGCGAAGACGCTACAGGGCGGGACGGCGGATACACACTGAGAGGCGTATGAGCAGACTGCTAGTACTAGCGGCCCTGGGTGCGCTAGCGCTTGAAGGGGCGGCGGCCGCAGCTCAGGCCCTTCTGCCCTTTGACCCGGAGCACCAGCGGGCTGTGTCGCTCGCTACCCCTGACTTTACTGCCGAGGTGGTGGCCCAGGCCCCGGATGCGGCAACCGGGCAGAGCCGCGGCATCCGTATCAGGTCGAGGGCCGGTGATGCCCTGATTCCGTTGCCATTTCAGTTCTATCAGGTCAACCAGATCGTGCGGGGGCCCTCGGAAAGACTCGTGGTGATAGGAGAGTCGGGGGGCTCCGTCTATCAGGTCGGTGTCATCGACATCGCGGCGCGGCGCGTGTTGGATAGGTTCATGTGCTACATTCCTGCCGTATCCGAGGACGGCCAGTATGTCGCGTTCACGAAGTTCTTCGCGCCGCACGAGGTATTGTCACCTGAGGATCACGCCATGCTTTACGTAGTCGGTCGCTCGGCCTCCGAGAACCGTCCCCCCGGCGCCGGTTTAGACGACGACATTAATGTAGGCTTTGCGCTGTACCCAGTCGGCATGGGCAATCGTGACGGGGACAACGTGAACGTGCAGCCCGGGGCATCTCACGCGGTGGCTGGCTATTACTTTTGGAGGGGCATCGCCGACTATTTCTTCGCCGTTAGAGCGGCCAAGGAATTTCAGATCATATGGGTTTCAATAGCTGGAGGAAAGGCGCTTGTCCGCGGTTCTACTGTCGCTGGCCTAGGCCCCGAGCGAAACGATTTTCCGTTCCGGCTCGATGACGTCGAGCGTGAAGGCGACGACATAAAGGTCTCTGTTCGGTCTAATACCACCCGCTTAATTGCGCTGCGTGCGGGTCAGTTTGCCGACCTGGCGTCGACTAGGCTTTACGCCACGCCTGCGAATTAGGGCACCCCGTCGGACAGTCCGGCGATAGATGGAGGCGGGCTATCCGCTGGCTTCGGGCGCTCCGAGCGGAGCGCAGGGTCAGTTTATCCCCTTCCCTACCCGGCTACTTCCTCGAGCAGCTTTTGGTCGATGTCGAAGTTGGAGTGGACGTTCTGGACGTCGTCGTGCTCTTCGAAAGCTTCCATCAGGCGGATCATGGTATTTGCGGCGGCGCCTTCGAGCTTGATGTAGTTCTGCGGAATCATGGTCACGCTCGACGAGGTTGGCTCAATGCCGGCTTTCTTCACGGCTTCAAGCACGGCTTCGTAAGCGGAGGGTTCGCTCAAAACTTCCCAGTTTTCGCCATCGTCGTTGAGATCTTCGGCGCCGGCGTCGAGGACGATGGTCATGAGATCGTCTTCCTTGGCGGCGGACTTGGGAATGACGATGTCGCCCTTCTTCTTGAACATGTAGGAAACGGCGCCGGCTTCAGCCATATTGCCGCCGTTTTTCTGGAAGGCGTGGCGAATTTCGCTGACGGTGCGGTTGCGGTTGTCGGTATTGATGTCAAGCAGAACGGCGACGCCGCCGGGGCCGTAACCTTCAAGCGTGAATTCTTCGTAAGTGGCGCCGGGCAATTCGCCGGTGCCGCGCTGAATGGCGCGCTTGATGTTGTCGGCCGGCATGTTCTCGGCCTTGGCGGCGAGGATGGCGGTGCGCAGGCGGGGGTTGGTATCAGGGTCGCCGCCGCCGTTTTTGGCGGCAATGCCGATTTCCTTGATGAGGCGGGTGAAAATCTTGCCGCGCTTGGCGTCCAGCGCGCCTTTTTTGTGCTTAATTGTCGCCCATTTAGAATGGCCGGACATGGGTATACCTCGTCTTAGTGAACTTTAAAAAGTGTATCGCGGGATTCGCCAGCAGAGGGATCAATCGATAACCTCGCATGAATAAAGGCGAACGTACAGTATAACATGGGGGGGACTGTCCTTTCCTTACAGCGGATGTCAATCTGTCTCGACTGCGGAGTCAGCCATCCCAGCGTTTAGCGGCGCGAAACGTAATGGGCGGCCGCGAGGCCTAGGGAGTAATCTCAAAAACGACCCCGCAACCGATACTGTTGCCGCAGCCTGTGTTTGCCCCGCCAAAGTTCGTTGTGCCGTACAGATTGCCAGCAGCGTCGAAACTTAGATCGCCCGTTGGGTAATACCCACCCCCACCATTGTTGTTGAAGCTGTACGCTACGCTCTCCCTCCAGGCTCGATTATCGTCCGAACGCATGAGCTTGAAGACTGCCCCTTGCTCGTTGAAGCCGCCTTGGATCGACGCGCCATAAAGGTTCCCGGATTTATTGAAGATCAGACCGCTGGAAGGGTGCCCGCCGTCGTTTTTTTCCCCGGTGAAGCTATGAATTACGGACATCGTCCAAAAACGCTCCGATGGCTTCAGCTCGAATGCGATCCCTAGGTTGTCCATCCCACCGGAGTTTGTGACGCCATACAGGTTGCCGTGCGTGTCGAAACTCAGGCCGTTGCCTGGGCCGGAGCCGTCGTCCCCTCCGGTGAAATCGTAGATCGTAGCCTCGCTCCAGGTCCCGATCGATTTCGGTGTGAGCCTAAAGACTATGCCCAGCCCATATGCGCCGCCATTACCCTCGCCGTACAGGTTCCCGGCCGCGTCAAAGATCACTCCTCCTACCGGGCTGTCGGCTGCTTCGTAGCCGAAGCTGTGTATTATCGTCTCCGTCCAGGCGCCATTCAGGCCAGCCGTCAACTCGAATACCGTACCTTCATTCCGTCCGCCGCCCTCTGACGTTGTCCCATACAAGTTCCCCGCCGCATCAATGATGAGGCCCGCGTTCGGTAGCGACCCGTCTACGCATCCCTTGAGTGAGCAGAAGCTGTACACTACGTTCTCCGTCCATTGGCCGTTTCCGGCGTGGGTCAGTTGGAACACGATTCCGTGACCGGACGCCCCGCCCGGCGTGGCTGTCCCGTATAAATTTCCAGCGGCGTCGAGGATCAGACCGGCGTTCGGTAGAGCCCCGTCAGCGCAAGAAGCGACCGAGCAGAAACTGTATAGCACCGTCTCGGTCCACTCCCCGTTGACGGCGGGGGCAAGCTCGAACACTGTGCCACAGCCCTGAGGACAAACTTGCTTATTGACGCCCGTGCCCCCGGCCCGAGTTGTACCATACAGGTGCCCAGCGGGGTCGAGGATCAGGCTACCATTCGCTTCAAAGCCGTCCGCACAGCCCTGAATCGAACAAAAGCTGTAGAGCACCTTCTCGCTTTTTGCTGCAGCCGCGGCGGGTGCGATAGTGAGGGTTCCAAGCAACGGGATAAGGACTGCGGCTCCAAGAATCAGCAGTCTGTGGCCTGCCATAGTGCCTCCTCGTTTCAGAACCTGAGCGAACGGCCGTGGGACGGCAAGGGCGCTTTCGAAGTCCCCGGTTCTGCGCGACACAGAGTATACATTAATTCCAGGATTGGTTCGTCCAAGAATGGTCCAGACGCATCCCTCATGTTGAACACCGAGAAAGAAAGCCGGTTAGGCTCGACTTGAACGGATTGATAAATGCCTTTTACCCTTCGAAAAGCTGAGTTGACTGACACCGACGCGCTGAAGCGGTTGATTGGCGAGTCGGCGCGGGGGCTGCGGGCGGGATATTCGGCGGATCAGGTGGAAGCGGCTCTGGGCAGCGTGCTGGGGCTGGATACGC
>DASVWZ010000023.1:0-8882 GCA_036392935.1 Terriglobales bacterium
CACTGGCGCTTCGCCGCGCAAATCCGGATTCACCACAATCTGGTTGTCATACCGCAAGTCGACCGAGTCTAGCCTGGCAAACTGTTGCCGCCACTCCCGCACGTGGCTCACGTAAATCTTGTATCGATCCAGAAAATCGGACGCTCCCAAATGCACCAACACCTGCCCGCCCGGATCGTTCGCCGTCACCTTCGCATCATCCGTGTCCGACAAATCCACTTCGCTCAAATCCCGCGAGTAGCGCGCACCACCCGAGTCCAGTTCGCCGACCAGTTGGTTGTAAATCTTCATCCGCGCTTCGCGGGTTGAAAGCGGCTCATTCACGTTCATCCCCAGAATCACCGGGAACGAATATTTTTTCTTGAGCGCCGCCGGCAGATCCATCAGCGTGCCACCCGCATCGATCAGCGAAATCTTCGATCCCACCCGCGCAAACGCAACCGGCGTGCGCTCCTGCACTTCAATCCGCAACCGGTTGGGCACAAAGCGCATCACGCTCGCCGATTCCACCCACGGAATCTGCTCCAGCTGTTTTTGCCGTTCGCTGAGGGGAATAAAGAAAATGTTGCGGCCGATGTCGCCGCCCATCACTTCCATCACCTGCTGGCGTGTGATGTTGTGCAGGCCGGCAATCTCAATGTTGTCGCTGGAATCGACGCGGAAACGCCACGAACGCTCGCCGTATTGGTAGACGCCCGCTGCGATCAGACCCACAGCGCACACCACGGCGCCCGCAATCAAAAACCAGGTCAGCCCGGTCGCGGCTTTTTTCGGCAGCGCACCACGCCGCACAGAGACGCGCTTCTGCCCACGCAGAAAAGGTGATTCGTCTTCAATGTCTAGATTCAGCGGGCGCGGACTGTCCAACTCTTCGCGCCCAGCCTCGCCGGCCTGCGGATACAACTCGTCCTGCACGATGGTGGAACTGCTTTTTCGCGCCATCAACCCAGGTCAGTTGTCGCCAGCGAATCGCGGAGCAAAACCAATATAACTGCTTTTCGCCAATTGAGATAGAGAAAATCTTGGTGCTTTCGCCCGTCCCAAAGAAAAACGGTGGAAATCCCTGCCAGCGCGCCTACGCCGCTTTGCGTGCCTTCCCTGTCTTCTTCGCTTTGGCAATTTTTTCCACTTGCGCCACGTGGTTCCTGTCATGCCCGGCAAACATCCGTACCAGATGCGCGAGCGTTTCCTTGCCACGCTCCTCATGCATCCCGTAGTTTTCCCATACTCGCTTGGGCAGCGCCTTCAGCATCCGCAGATTGTTTTCTCGAAGAAGTCGAAATGTCTCGAGTGAAACCTTGGGATCGCGCCCGGCGTAATCAAAAACCTCGGCCCACGCATCCTGGTTATAGGCTTGCACTGGGACGCCATCGCGCCCCGCGATCAGGCGCAGCCGCCAACCGGCAACAATCTCTCCATCCGCCAGATGCGCCAGAATCTCCGCGATCGACCACTTGCCCGGCTCCGGTCTCTGCGTGAGCTGCTTCCTGCTCAACGGCTTGATCAGTTTCGCCAGCTTTTTCGCGGTTTCGGCCTGCACCTTCAACGGGTCTTCGTTAGACACGTGATTCAGTAATCGTTGCGTATACTGCTGCGCGGTTTCAGACATGGATTTCCCCCGAAAAAGAATGTAAACAAAATAATGAGATGCACAGCAGGAAGGAAAGTCAGAAATTTTGATTGGCGTGAGGCGCCGGCACTAATGAGTGGCCTGGGTTCATGCCCGTTCTTTGGGCGTTAACCCGGGACTTGGAGATAACCGCTGGGACAATACGGAAAACACCTAGAACGAATGCATCTGCCGCATTGCCTCGACCCGTGCCCGCTCCGCTTCAATCCGCGCACACGCTGCCTGGTGCTGCGCCATCGCCACTTCCGCGTTTGCTAGCCGGGCCTGCACTCGCGCAAACATCACCTGGGTGCGAACGCAATGCTGCGGCTGGCCGCTCAGTCTCATCTCTGCCAAATTTAAATACGCCGCTGCATGAGCCGACGTCTGGTCCGCCAATGCCACAACCCGGTCTGCGATCCCGTCGAACGCGCTCGACCATTTCTGCCGCGCAACCGGTCCATTCACCAGCGCCAGCGCAACCACCCCGAGTGCCATCCAGTACAACCCTTTTTCGTTTGCCATATAACTCTCCGCTTACATGGACTTAGACGCCGGGACCGCAAGTTGGTTAGCCCCGGTTGCAAGTTTTTCGAGGATCATGGAGCCGAGTTGCGAAACATTCCCCGCGCCCAGCGTCAGGATCATATCGCCATCCCCGGCGCGCTCTACGACCATCTTTGCAGCCTCCTCAAAAGATGAGACATAAGTTGTGTTCGCCCCGCCGGCTTCGGCAATTGCTTTCGCCAGCGCTTCGCCGTTTACGCCCTCAATCGACTGCTCGCTGGCTGCGTAAATATCGAGCACAGCAACGCTGTCGGCATCGCCAAAGGCGGCCGCAAATTCGTCTTTCAAATCGCGGGTGCGACTATAACGATGCGGCTGAAAGATCACATAAATCTTCTTAAATCCGCATTGCCGCGCTGCCGCCAGCGTCGCCCGAATCTCCGTCGGATGGTGCCCATAATCGTCGATCACGCTCACGCCCGCCGCTTTTCCGCGCAACTGAAACCGCCGGTCAACCCCGCGAAAACTCTCAAGCGATGCGCGAATTTGCTCGGCCGGAATATCGACCCCCACTCCCACCGCAATCGCCGCCGTTGCATTCAAAACGTTGTGAACGCCGGGAACGTGCAACCGAAACTCACCCAGTTCTGCTCCTTTGTATGAAACTCGAAACCGGCTCAGCGGCTGACCCTCGACCAGTGACGCCGGCTTCGCGACCCTGACAAAAAAATCCGACCCGCGCCGCGTCCCATACGTCACCGTGCGCCTGCGCACTTGAGGCAACAAACGCCGCAATTGTGCATCATCATTGCAAACCACCACCATCCCGTAAAACGGCACCCGGTCCATAAACTCCAGAAATGTCCGCTTCACATCTCCCATGTTGCGATAGCAGTCCATGTGCTCGCGATCGATATTCGTTACCACCGACAAAATCGGCGAAAGCTTCAAAAACGACCGGTCGCTCTCATCCGCCTCAGCCACCAGATATTGCGACTTCCCCAGTCGCGCATTCGACCCCATCGCATCCACGCGTCCGCCCACAACCACCGTCGGATCCAACCCTCCGCCCGCCAGCACCGCCGCGACCATCGATGTTGTCGTTGTCTTGCCGTGCATGCCAGCGACCGCGATCCCGTACTTCAACCGCATCAACTCTGCCAGCATCTCCGCGCGCTGAATGACAGGCAAAAGGCGATTGTGCGCTTCGACGACCTCGGGATTCTCTGCAGAGATTGCAGAACTGGTTACCACCACATCCGCGCCCGCAACATTTTCCGCGCGATGTCCCTCAAAGCAAGTCGCGCCAAGCGACGCTAGACGCTGAGTCACGGCGGAACTGCGCAGGTCCGAGCCCGAAACCTTGTAGCCGAGATTCAGCAACACCTCGGCAATCCCGCTCATGCCGATCCCGCCCATGCCTACGAAATGTATTCGCTGAATCTTGGCAAACATAAATAGTTGACGGCTCGATCACCTACATTCGTGCAATATCCGTTAAGATCCGTGCGAATCCGTGGCTGGTTTTTCGTCGTTGCGACCTTCGATGCCGCAATTTCGTTCCCTATCCGTGACAGTCCGCGCAAATTCCGTGGCTAATTCCTTACCCTCGCAACTCTCCCCGCCATCGCCGCAATTCTTTCCGCCGCATCCGGATGCGACATCTTCCACGCCGCCTCACCCATCGTTTCCAACTTTGAGCGGTCCCGCAACACCCCAACCACCGTCTCCACCAATCTTTCCCGGGTCAGCCCGGCCTGTTCTATCATCACCGCCGCTCTCGCCCGAACCAACGCCTCTGCATTCCGCTTCTGGTGATCATCCGCTGCCGCCGGAAACGGCACGAATATCGCCGGCTTCCCCGCCGCCGTCACCTCAGCCACCGTGCTCGCACCCGACCGGCAAATCAACAGGCTCGCCCGCGCGAACGCCGCCGGCATATCGTCAATGAATTTAGACACCGACACCGCCTCGCCCAGCTTAAAGTATGCCGCCTTAACCTCGTCAAAGTCACGCTCACCCGTCTGATGCACAATCCGCAATCCCGGCACTCGCGACATCAACTCCGCCGCTGATTGCATCACAACTTCATTGATCGCGTGGGCCCCCTGGCTTCCGCCAAAAACCAACAAAGAAGGCGGTGCGGCAGCTCCGGACGTAGACGCCTCAAAAAACGCCGCCCGCACCGGCACGCCCGTCACTTCAAAATGCTTGAAGTATCTACCCGTCTCTTCAAAATGCACCGCCGCTTCCTTCACAAACAGCGCAACCACTCGGTTGGCAAAACCCGGCACCACATTTGGTTCAAACGCCATCGTCGGAATGCCACTCGCCACCGCGGCCAGCATCGCCGGCCCCGAAGCATACCCGCCCACCCCAATCACCACATCCGGATGAAACTCCGCCACAATCCGCCGCGCCTTCATGACCGCGCGCGGCAAATCCAATAGTGTCTTCGCCCGCGTCGCCGCGCTCACATTCTTGAGCGCGCCCACTTCCACCAGCCGCAGCTCAAATCCCGCCGCCGGAACCAGCCGGTTTTCGATCCCACGCGCCGTCCCCACAAAAAGAACTTCCGCGCCGAAATCCTTCTTTAGTTGTTGCGCGATGGCGATGGCCGGAATCACATGCCCGCCGGTGCCGCCGCCCGCTAGAATGGCCCGCATGAGAGCGACTATAAATCAATTAGAAGAACCAGCCGTTGCGCAGCCAGATGCGTTATCTCTTCGGCCGCTTCGGCTGATGGCGCATGGTGCGCCCTTCCACCAGATGGAACAACTCCTCGCCCAGATTCTTCGCGTGATCTCCGGCGCGTTCGAACGCCTGCGCCATCAACAGCACATTGATGCTGTAATCGCGACTGCCATCGTGGCTCGCTAGCAACCGATGAAAAACCTCATGGCAGGTATGGTCGATCTGACTGTCGCTTTTGAGCACCCAGTTCGCCGATTCCAGTTCCCGCTTGACGAATCCCTTATGAATCTCCTCCAGCATTTTCTCCAGCACTTCTGCCATGGCGATCAGGTCCCGGCGATCTTCCTTTGTCAGTTTCGTCGGCAACTGCTGCAACCGGAACGTCACCGACCACGTCAGATCCCCAATCCGCTCCAGATCGATGATGAACTTCAAACACGCCAGTAACTCCCGCGCTTCCACTTCGCTCACCTGCGTAATCGCGCCGGTGATTTTTTCGTCGACTATCCGCTCCGCGCGGTCCAGTTCCTTTTCGCAATCCTTCACCGTCACGAACGCCATATTCGAAGCGTTTTCCAGATAATCGCGCAAGTTGAAAGCGGCGTCTTTCGCCACCAGGCAGGCCTGCTCCACCAGAGCGGTCATCTCACGCGTGGATTCCAGTTCGCGCACCGGTTTGCGGCGGGTTGCGGGCATGCTCATACACCGAGTGAAGCCACACCATGATAAATCAGAAACCGTCTGGCACCATTCTCGCCGCCGCGCAATTCACATCCCGCTGCAATTTCTTGCACTGATCATGATGCAAGTTGCTGTTCTAGATTCCTTTAGCGGTCCATTTCCACTTGCGTACACAATCGGAATTTCCTGATAATTACGCAGGATCTTTGCGAGCTGTGTATCAATACACCAGAAGCGATGTGCTCCGCATTCTTCGGATCACGCTGCGCCAATTGACGACCTGGGAAAAAAACGGGCTCATCACCGCCGCCGAAGGCTACTCGTTCTTCGATCTTCTGCAAATAAAAAAAGTTCGCGATCTCTGCGCCCGCAAGGTTCGGCCTGCAGTCATTCGCGAGTCGCTCGCTGCCATGCAAAAGCAGGCTGCGGGCATGGGAAATCCTCTGATCGAAGCCGGGTCCTTCACCTCCGGCAAGCGCGTCGCCTTCCGCCATCGCGGAAAAATCCTTGAGCCCATCGCCGGCCAGTTCATCTTCGATTTCGCGCCCTACGAACAAGTTATCTCCAGCTCGACCATTCCTATTCGCGAAACTCCGCGCCCCACCCGCAGTGCCGCCGACCTCTTCGCGGAAGGAATTTCGCTCGAAGAAGATCCCGCCACGCAAACCAAAGCCATGGCCGCCTATCTGGCCGTGCTTGACCTCGATCCCGAGCACGCCGCCGCGCACATCAACCTGGGCACGCTCTATTACAACCGTCAGGATTTCAACCTCGCCGAGCGCCACTATCGTTCCGCCATCGCCATCGATCCCCGTTACGCGCTCGCCCACTTCGATCTTGGCAACGTGCTCGACGAAACCGGACGCGTCGGCGAAGCCATTCAGACTTATCAAACCGCGCTGCAGCTCGCGCCCACCTACGCCGACGCGCACTACAACCTCGCCCTCGCCTACGAGAAAATCAGCGAGCCGCGCAAAGCCCTCAAACACTGGCGCGCCTACACCAAGCTCGATACCACTGGTCCCTGGGCCACCCACGCTCGTGCCCAGATCAAACGCATTCTGCAGTCTGACCGCCTCAAGCTCGTTCCGTAATCTCGCTGAACCGGCCGCGAAGAACTGTCCCCAATTTGCGCTCACCGCCATTCAACCCAAAACCGTATACTTCTGGACACTAGAACCGTATCTCATATACACTCGCAACTTCTATTCTGAACCATTAATCCAGCGAGGTCGAGATGCGCAAAGCTTCCCCATTTGTCGCGCCGCTTATATTCTTGCTTTCATTCCCCGCACTGGCCCAAACCGGCGCCAGCCTCTCCGGCACCGTGACCGACAAGACCGGCGCCGCCCTTCACGACGTCATGGTCACCATCAAGAACCTCGACACCAGTGAAACTCGCACCGTCCCCACCAACGGCGGCGGGCACTATCAGACCTCCGGTATGCCCGCCGGCCGCATCGAAATTCGTGCCTCAAAGTCAGGCTTCGACGACGAGACCCGCTCCGGCCTCACCCTGACCGCTGGCCAGGAAATCACCGTCGACATCAAAATGCAGACGAAAATGCCCGATGCCTGCGCCAGCGGTAAAGAGTTCGCCACCACCGATTGCGCCCTCACCTGGCACGGCGTCACCGTCTACGGTGCCTATGACATCGGCATTGGCTATGTCACCCACGGCCTGCCCGTAAACGGCTACAACTACGAGGGTGAATCGCTCGTAAACCGCAACGGCTTTCAACATCGCTTCCTTGTCGCACCCAACAACCTTTCGCAGACAGGCCTCGGCGTCAAAGCCAAGGAACAATTTCTGCCGGGCTGGTACGTTGTCTTCAACGCTTCCACCGGCATCAATCCCAACTCCGGCCTTCTCGCCAACGCGCCCGCCACCAACACCGTCAACAACGGCCTTCCCCGCGCCAGCTATTCTTTCGCCATCGACGGTGCCCGCGCCGGCCAGGTTTTCAACGACGAATTCTACGGCGGCATCTCCTCCACGCTCTTCGGCACGCTCACCTTCGGCCGCCAGCGCTCTCTCGGCACCGATGTCATGTTGCAGTACGACCCAGTCGGCGGCGGCTACGCTTTTTCTTACATCGGATACAACGGCACCATGGCCGGCGGCGGCGACACCGATGACACTCGCTGGGACAACGCCCTGAAATACCGCTTCTCCTATGGCCACTTTCATTTCGGCGGGATGTACAAATTCGCCAACGGCTCCGGCGGCTGCTACGACGGATCTTCAAGTTGGAGCGCCACTACTTGCGTTCCGGTATCCGCGCACAACAACGCCTATGGCCTCAACCTCGGTGGCGAATACAAGAAATTCTCTGCGGATTTGACCGCACAACATTTCAACGATGCGGTCAGCGTATTGAACCCGCTGCTGGGAGCGCAGAGTCTGACGCAGCCTTACCAGTCGACCGTAAACAGCATCAACACAAACCAGATCACCGGAACCAATGTTGTCGACCCCAACAACACCGTGTACGGCATCGTGACCGACAACTACTCAATCATGATCGCCGCCAAATACGCATGGAACCCGTTCAAGTTTTTTGCCGGCTACGAATACATCTGGCAAAACAATCCGCACAATCCGCTGGGCGTTGGCGCAACCGACCAGGGCGGCTACATCATGAGCGGAGTCGAGGACAACAATCTTGATTCTGAAAAATTGCTGAACATCTGGTGGACGGGCGCGAAGTACACGTTGGGCAGCAAGACTGATTTCACCGTCTCTTGGTATCAGCAGCGGCAGAATACTTTCCGCGTTCCGCCCACCTGCGTCCCCGGAAATATGCGGAGTTCCTGCGCCGGCAATCTCAACGAAGGTTCGTTCTACGTCGACCACCGTTTCACCCCGCGCTTCGACGGTTTCGCCGGAATTGCCTACTCCTGGGTGAGCGGCGGCCTCAACATCGCCATCCCTCACGGCCCCGGCGTGCCGTATCTATCCAACAACAACACCGCTCCCACCGTCGGCATTCGTTTCATGTTCTGATCGTTCCTTGTCGGGAGGGCACGGCTTCAGTGCCGTAACAGCCCCCGCTTCGATTGTCATTCCGAACCGCTTCAGCGGTGAGGAATCTGCTGTGCCCAAGCTTCGACGATCGCTCGCCGTGCGAGCCGTCACCGCGGTGAGAGCCTGCCCTGAGCGAGGAGCGGGAGCAACGACGCGACCGAATCGGGGCCTTGCGTTTCGCAGTGCTCTCCTACTCACCACTGTCATCCCGACCGAAGCGCAGCGCCAGCGAGCGAGTGGAGGGACCTTGCGTTTGACGTGCTCGATAGCGGTTTTGCCCTTCAATCGCTCAATCCCCCGATCCCCCGATCACTCAATCCCCCGATCTCCCGATCCCTCAATCCCCCGATCCCCCAATCGCTC
>DASVWZ010000024.1:0-23749 GCA_036392935.1 Terriglobales bacterium
ATCCCCCCATCGCTCAATCCCCTGATCGCCTGTCAAGCCCCCAAAAATCCTGAAATCATCGCAACTCGCTGATTCCACAGAAAATATAAAGTTCCCAACCGTGTCTTATTTACCCCCTCCAATTTGATATTCTGGATATATAGGGTAAATTCAAGAATTTCGCCGCCAAGCCACTAAAATCAGCACAACTTATTTGTTTTGAATATTTTACGGCTGATTGACCGCGGTAAGCCCTTGATTCTAAAGAGTGCAAAAATTAACTCGTTTGTTTTCTAGATTTTACAATATCTCCAATATTATCTAGATTTTAGCCTCCTCGCCGCTTGTAAGTTGCTGATTCCAGGGATAGGGGGGAGGGGGGGTAGTGTAACCAAGTAGTAAACACATTCCCAAAATGGAAAGCCGGCCTGTACCTTTTTTGCCGCATTCTTGTGGCATGAGCCAGCCCCGAGCTTGCCGAAAGGGGCGAAAGGTCAAGCGAAGCTCGACAGCATACCGATCGCAAGGAGAAATTCGTGGCCGCCCTTTGGTGTCCGCCCCAGTCATGCTTCTTGACCGGATCGTAATAAAATCGAAATGATGAAACCAAAAGCCAGCTCGCCGACTGTCGCTTACTTCTCCATGGAGATCGCGCTCGATCCCAATCTCCCCACCTACAGCGGCGGCTTGGGCATTCTCGCCGGAGACACGCTTCGCTCCGCCGCCGATCTAGCCGCGCCTTTGGTCGCCGTTACCCTGGTTTATCGCAAAGGTTATTTCCGCCAGGTGCTCGACCAGAACGGTAACCAGCGCGAAGAACCCCAAGTCTACCAGCCGGAAACGTCGCTCAAAGAGATGAAGCAACGCGTCTCCGTCCGCATTGAAGGACGCGAAGTCTGGGTTCGCGGCTGGCTCTACACGATTCAAGGCGTGACCGGCGCCACCTTGCCGGTTTATTTGCTCGACACCGATCTGCCGGAAAATTCCGCCTTCGACCGCACCATCACCGATTCGCTCTACGGCGGAGACGAACACTATCGCCTGTGTCAGGAAGTCGTGCTCGGTTTTGGTGGATTTAAATTGCTGTCGAAGCTGGGCTACAACTCGATTGAGTCCTATCACATGAATGAGGGCCACTCGGCGTTGCTGGCCTTGCGTCTGCTCGAAAAAAGGCTCGATCAGAGCTTTGCCGGCCGCATCAAGAAGCTGGACATCGATGGCATTCAGAAAATGTGCATTTTCACTACGCACACCCCTGTGCCTGCCGGCCACGACCAATTCCCCCGCAAACTGGCCGAGCAGATTCTCGCGCCTGAACACATTTCCGTGCTGGATGAATCCGAAGCCTGGCACGGCGACTTTCTGAACATGACCTACCTGGCCCTGCGTTTTTCCGGATACGTCAACGGAGTCGCCATGCGTCACGGCGAAGTGTCGCGCGGCATGTTTCCCAACTATCCCATCAGCGCCATCACCAACGGTGTTCACGCCGTTACCTGGACGGCGCCGCCATTCAAAGAACTGTTCGATCAGCACATCCCCGGCTGGCGCACCGACAACAACTATCTCCGATACGCCATCAGCATTCCGCTGAATGACATTCGCCAGGCCCACGAACAGGCGCGCCAGATTCTGTTCGATGCCATCAAAGAGCGCACCGGTGTCGCGCTCGATCCGAAAGTCCTGACCATCGGCTTCGCCCGCCGCGCCAGCACCTACAAGCGCGCGGATCTTTTATTCAGCGATCGCGAACGGCTGCGAAAGATCGCCAAAGAAGTCGGGCCGTTGCAGATCGTTTATGCCGGAAAGGCCCATCCCCGTGATGAAGGCGGTAAGGCGCTGATCCGAAAAGTATTCGAAGGCGCAGCCGCCATCTCTGATACTGTGCGTACCGTCTATGTCGACAACTACGACATGCATTGGGGCGGACTCATCACCAGCGGTGTTGATATCTGGCTGAATACGCCCCTCCGGCCCCAGGAGGCCTCGGGAACCAGCGGCATGAAAGCGGCCATGAACGGCGTGCCCAGCTTCAGCATCATTGACGGCTGGTGGGCCGAGGGTCACATTGAAGGCGTGACCGGCTGGTCGATCGGCAGCACTGAGGTTGATGGCGACCCCGCAGCCGACGCGGGTACTATGTACGACAAGCTCGAACGCGAGATCGTTCCTTTGTTCTACAAACGCCCTGAACGCTTCAACGAAGTCATGCGCTCAGCTATCGCTTTCAACGGAGCATTTTTTAATACCCAACGCATGTTGCAGCAGTACTTGGCCAATGCCTACGCGCGTACGGGGGAAGCGCTGACGGCGCCGGTTGCGGTACCGGCGGCAACATAGGCTGAATAAATGCTATCGTGAGTATTGATTCTTCTTTTTGTCCGCGTGCCGCTCAATCCCAAGCCGGATGAGCTTTTCGATGAGTTCGGAATATGACACGCCCGTTGCTGCCCACAGCTTGGGATACATGCTGATGGCCGTAAAACCCGGCATGGTGTTGATTTCATTCAAGTAAATTTTTCGATTCTTCGCGTCCATCAGAAAATCGACTCGCGCCAGGCCGGAACAATCCACCGCCTTGAAAGCTGCGATTGCGAGTTGCTGAATTTTTTTCGTTTCTGATTGTGTCAGCTTCGCGGGAATAATCAGTTCCGATCCTTCATCCAGATATTTCGCGTCGTAATCATAGAACTCCTTGCACGGCACAATTTCGCCGGGAACGGACGCAGCTGGATTATCGTTGCCGAGAACAGCGCACTCGATTTCGCGCGCTTTCTGCTTCTTTCCGCCGACGCCTTGCTCAATCACAATCTTGCGATCGAATCTCGCTGCTTCGTCAATCGCCGGACCGAGCTCTTTGCGGTCGTGAGCTTTGGAAATTCCGACAGACGATCCAAGATTCGCTGGCTTTACAAATACCGGATACTTCAGCTTGCTTTCGACTAGTTTCTGCGCCTTCTTCGGCTCCGATTCCCAATCGCTCCGCAAGATCGTCACATGCTTCACAATCGGCAGGCCAGCCGCGAGGAACAGAGACTTCATGATGTCTTTGTCCATCCCAGCGGCGGAGCCCAGAACGCCTGCGCCAACGTAAGCGATGTCCGCCAGTTCGAGCAAACCCTGAATGGTTCCGTCTTCGCCGAAGGTGCCATGCAGCACCGGAAAGATCACATCGACATTGATGGCGCGATCGGAAGCTCGTCGAGTAAGCGCAGTCGCAGCATCGGTCTGAAACGGCGCAAGCGAGCTTTGCTGCTTCTGCGGTTCTGGCGGAACAACCACCGATTCACCGCTGGCTAAAACCGCTGCTGCCGGCGTTGTTTCAGGATCGCCCGCGCGAAGATGACGCTCTTCATGCCCCGCGCTTTTGCCATTGAGCAAGCGCTCGGCGTCCGCGGCAGTGACCCAGCGTCCTTCTTTGGTAATGCCGATAGGAACGACTTCAAACTTGCTCTTGTCGATCGCATTGAAGACTGACGCAGCGGACAGCAGCGATACTTCATGCTCGCCGCTTCGTCCGCCAAATAGAATCCCGACACGCAGTTTCGTCATGACTACTTAAGTCTGAAAGAGGGAACGGCGATCGTCAACAGGAATGGATGACGGATTGGGTTCGACCTCATTCGCCGTTGACAGCGTCGCTACGCCCTCCTAGACTGACGTGTATGGAAGTAGATTTTACCCCCGAGCAGGAAGCGTTGCTCTCCAGAATGGCCAGCCATGCGGGAACCGACACACAGCGACTGGTAAAGGATGCTGTCCTGCGACTTCTCGAGCAGGACGCCCGGTTTCGTGAAGGCGTAGAGCGGGGAATCGCGGCCGCCGAACGAGGCGAGTTCGTGGAACATGAAGACGTCTGGGCGAATGTTGAGAAGATACTGCGGTCCTGATGCGCATCCGCTGGACGGTCCCTGCGGCTCAAGACCTCTACAACATCATCCGATACATTCAGCGCGGTAATCCCAAAGCCGCTCGCGAGGTGGCAAAAACCATCTATAACGGTTGCGAAAGCCTCGTTATTTGGCACGGCGCGCAAGACAGGTAAGAATCCTTACAGTATCTTCTTGCCAAACGCAGAAAGTGTTAGCTCAACCGCCAGATCGGCGGTCTGATTGCGCTCGTCAATCACCGGATTCACTTCCACGATCTCAAAGCTCAACATGCGGCCATGATCGGCAATGATCTCCATCGCCAAATGGGCTTCACGATACGTTGCTCCGCCCCAAACTGGCGTGCCAACTCCAGGCGCATCTTCCGGATCGATCCAATCCATGTCGAGCGAGACGTGATATCCAGCAGTTCCGCGACCAGCCATGCGCAACGCTTCTTCCATCACCGTTCGCATCCCACGCTCGTCGATGTCGCGCATGGTGAATACTTCAACTCCGGTCTTGCGGATATTCTCCTTCTCGATGGCATCGACATCGCGGATGCCAACCAGCACACAGTTCTCCGGCTCAACCATCGGCGAAAAGCTGCACACACTGGCCAAATCGGCGGGTTCGAGTCCCATGATGGCTGCCAACGGCATACCGTGAACGTTGCCACTGGGAGACGTTTCCGGCGTGTTGATGTCGCTGTGCGCATCGATCCAGATCAGGCCAATCTTCTGACCTTTCTTACGGTAAAACTCGGCTACTCCGCTTACTGTACCGACGGCAATCGAATGGTCTCCGCCGAGAACGATTGGCACAATTCCGGCTTCCAGAGCCTTTTGTACGAGTTCGGCTTGCTTGCTGCAGGTTGCCGTGATCTCCTTCAAGTACTTTGCGTTGGGATTGCCCTCTTTCTTCTGCTCAGGCATGGCAACCGGAACATTGCCGCCATCTTCAACTACATGGCCTAGGGCTTCGAGGCGAGCTTCGAGTCCAGCCACGCGAACCGCCGAAGGTCCCATATCGACGCCGCGTCGCGACTGTCCAAGGTCGAGGGGAACACCGATCACGCGAATCTTGCGAGGGGTAATGCTTGAGTGAGCTCGAACTGTTCGTGCCATAGGTCCTTACGAAACGTTTACCGCTACTGCTGAAGTTGCGGAAGCGATCTCGGCGAACTCAGCGGTAGATATGCTAATCCTTGGCGGCGACGCTACGGATATAGCCGATACAACATCCTCGGAAACGGAATGGTCTCACGTACATGCTCCAGTCCGCAAATCCACGCAACCGCGCGCTCAATGCCCATGCCAAAACCGCTGTGCGGAACGCTGCCATATTTCCGCAGATCCAGGTACCACTTGAACGCCTCTTCCGGCAAGCCGTGCTCGTGAATCCGCTTGACGAGGAGCTCGTACGACGACATACGCTGCGATCCACCGATGATCTCGCCGTAACCCTCGGGTGCCAGCACATCCACGCACAGCGCCAGTTCCGGCCGCTGCGGATCGGGCTCCATATAAAACGCCTTCACTTTCGCCGGATAACGATGCACCATCACCGGACGATCGAACTGCGAGGAAATATAGGTTTCATCCGGCGAGCCAAGATCGCCGCCCCACTCGAACTTGCTTTCCAATGCGCCTTTCGCGTGGCCTTCCTGCAACATCTTGACCGCGTCGTCGTAGGTGATGCGAGGGAAGGGAATATCGATCTTCTCGAGCTTCGACACGTCACGGCCGATGGTCTGCAGATCATTGCGGCGCTTTTCGAGGCAGCGCTTCACGATAAACGCAATGAATTCCTCCGCCAGCTTCATCAGGTCATCGAGGGTGCCATATGCAATCTCAGGCTCGACCATCCAGAACTCCGTCAAGTGGCGGCGGGTTTTGGACTTTTCCGCTCGAAACGTCGGTCCGAATGAGTAGACTTTGCCCAACGCCATCGCCGTTGCTTCGATGTAAAGCTGCCCGGACTGAGTCAGAAACGCTTCTTCATCGAAGTAGTCGACCGGGAACAAAGTTGTGGTTCCCTCACAGGCCGCCGGCGTGATAATCGGCGGATCGGTCAAAGTGAATCCACGTTCGTCGAAGAAATCCCTCGCAGCTTTAATGATCTCGGCCCGAACCCGCAGAATGGCGGCCTGGCGTTGCGAACGCACCCACAGATGGCGATGCTCCATCAGGAAATCCGTGCCGTGCTCTTTCGGTGTGATGGGATAAGGGTCGTTCTCCGGCACACGCTGGATCACTTCGACGTTCGAAACGTCGAGTTCATAGCCACCGGGCGCGCGCTTATCGGCGCGAACTTTGCCTTCGACGATGACGCTGGACTCTTGTGTGAGCGTCTTGATGGCCTCAAACGTTTCCGGAGAAACCGCATTCTTCGGCACTACGCCCTGAATGATCCCGCTTCCGTCGCGGAACTGCGGGAAGAGCAGTTTGCCGCTCTCGCGAAGGTTGTAAAGCCATCCACGGATGGCGACAGTTTCGCCGTCATGTTTGCCGGCATCGGCAATGGTTGTAATGGTGGATGATGGCATGAGTTATTCGACTTCTAGCTTTCTGAAGGCGTCGCCTAGCTTTTCTGCCGGGTTGATCTTTTCATTCTCTTCCAGTTCGAGCAGCACCGGCGGCGTATGTGGCGCGGAGCGCAGCAGTTCCATCGCTTCCTTCCAGTTGATGGTTCCTTCGCCGGGCCACATATGCGTGTCCTCGTCTTTCTTGTTGTCGTGAACATGCGTGGACCTGATGTGCTTCTTCAGTGTCTCAAACGCCTCCGGCACGCTGCTCATAAGGTGGGCGTGGCCGAAATCGAAGCAGACGCCAACATCTTCAAATCGGCTAGCTTGAATAAACTGGACCAGATTCTCCGGCGTGCTCATTTCATTGCGGATGTTCTCCAGCAGAACCCGCACCCCAAGCGGCTTCGCGAAAGCCCGAAGGTGTTCGATCGAGGTCATGGCGGCATCCACTTTGCGTTCGTCGTAGGTTTCGCCGCCCACGCCCAGATGCTGCACCAGAAAACGAAAGGGAATCTGCTCGGCGATCTCCAGCGCGCGCTTGATTTCGTCCATGGCTGCGACGCGCGTGGCGCGATCGGTCGAGGCCACGTTGACCGGCGGCGAGCCAGTGCGTCCACGTTCGTAATCGGCATACATCGGCGCGTGAACAGAGTTCAAAGGAATGCCGGTATTTCGAAACCAGTCAGCAATTTCACGCACGTGCTGCTTGCGGTTGGCGTAATCCAGGTGCTGACGCGCGGCGAATATTTCGATCGCCTGCGCGCCGCCGCGCACCAATCCATCAAGCAAGCCCGGATGCAACCGCTCATCGATATAAACGTAGGTAGAAATCGCCTTCAACATTCAGTAGCCAACTGCCTTTCCATTGTGCCGCACGTCGCTGGCACCCAACCGTTCACCGGTCTTGAGGTCGATGGCAATGCACTCGCCGTCGCTCCAATACGCGTCGTCGCCTTCCCCGACTTTGATCTTGTGTCCTTTTTGTTCCAACGCGCGAACCGTATCGGGAGAAAACCACTCTTCTACATTTATCACGTCCGGCAGCCATTGGTTGTGGAAGCGAGGCGCGTTCACCGATTCCTGAATATTCATCCCGTAATCGATGACGCCCATCAGTGTGTTGGCCACGGTTGTTGGAATTCTCGATCCGCCGGGCGTTCCGAGAATCAGAAATGGCTTACCATCTTTCAACACGATCGTAGGCGTCATCGAACTGAGAGGGCGCTTTCCTGGCCCGACCGCATTCGCCGCGCCCTGAATTAATCCGAACAGGTTGGGCGCACCGGGCTTCGAGGAGAAATCGTCCATCTCGTCGTTTAACAGAAAACCAAGTCCTTCGGCAGTGACGCGCGATCCGAAATCGTCGTTAAGAGTTGTAGTTGTGGATACCGCATTGCCGTCTGCGTCGATCACCGAATAGTGCGTCGTGTGGTGACCGTCTGCGACTGTAAGTGGCTGGGGATGGTTTTCCGCGTACTGTTCCAGTTCCATAAAGATTGCCGGCCGCTTTAAGTCTTTGCTGGCGCTCGCGCGATCGGGGTCAA
Source organism: Terriglobales bacterium (assembly GCA_036392935.1). Taxonomy (GTDB): domain Bacteria; phylum Acidobacteriota; class Terriglobia; order Terriglobales; family Acidobacteriaceae; genus DASVWZ01. The sequence goes on from DASVWZ010000024.1 coordinate 7,923, forward strand.
TCGAATTCCGCCACGCGGCGGCGTATTTTTTGTCGATCAATTGTGCGACCGGAATCTTGGTAAAATCCGGATCACCCATAAATTCTGCGCGATCAAAGAACGCGCGGCGAAATGCCTCGACCGTCAAATGAATCGACTCCGACGAGCGCTCGCCCAGCGGCGCCAAGGCATATCCCTCCAAAATGTTGAGGGTTTCAATCAGAATGATTCCGCCCGATGACGGCGGAGGCGCGGTGATGATGTCATATCCGCGGTATGTGCCGCGCACCGGTTCACGTTCCTTTACCTCGTAGTTCGCAAGATCTTTCGTGGTGATCAGTCCGCCGCTTTTCGCTAAAGCCGCCGCCAATTTCTGCGCCAGCGCACCGTGATAAAAGTCGTCGGGGTTTTGGGCAATTCTTTCCAAAGTCCGCGCCAGATCGGGCTGTTTTAAGACATCGCCTTGCGCGTAGTAGTTTCCATCGCGCTGAAAAATTCGGTGCGACTCAGGGAATTTTGCAAGATACACGTCTTTCAGATCATCGGCGTCGGTCCAGGACAACACAAACCCCTCGCGCGCAAGCTTGATGGCCGGCTGCATCACTTGCGAAAGGGTCAGCTTGCCGTACTTCTTTTCCGCATACGCCAATCCCGCGACCGATCCCGGAACCGCAATTGCTTTATACCCGACGATGCTGGCATTGGGAACAACGTTGCCGCTCGCGTCCAGATACATGTTTGCAATCGCGGCGGCCGGCGCAGTTTCGCGGTAGTCCAGAAAATGCGTTTGTCCGTCGGCCATGCGGATAAGCATGAACCCTCCGCCACCGAGATTGCCCGCTTGAGGATGAACCACTGCCAACGCAAAACCCGTGGCCACGGCGGCATCCACGGCGTTGCCGCCGGCTTTCAACATGTCTACACCTGCTTGCGACGCCACATCATTGTGGCTAACCACGATTGCGTGTTGTGCGTGGACGGGGTCAAGCGCAGCAAAGACCTGGGTAGAGATCAGGGTTGCAAGTCCAAATAGAGCGAGCAATGTTTTGGCTTGATGACTCATGAATTGCTCGACGATCGAACGCCTGTCAACACTATCGAAGCACGCATGCGGTGGAATGTTGAGGCTAGCTGAGCGTCCCTCAGGAGTCAACTCAGTGAAACTCTCATTGGAGTCATCTGAAGTTCAATCTGATCAGCCGATTACTTCGCGCCCGAGCCTCTGCCTAAACCGCGCTTGCCCGGCGACTTCGTCTTCGCTGCTACCATTTCATACGATTGGCGAATTAAGTCTCTCAATTCTGCGTACGTGACCGCGTCCAACCGGTCCATCATCACCCACTTGTAACGGCCGACATACGGCGCGGGATGAATATCATCGCGCTCGCAGAGCTCGGCGAAGTTTTCAGGCGTGCACTTAAAGCACATGCGCTGCGGAACCGAGTCGAGACTGAGGGTCGCGAAGATCTTCTTATTGACCTTGAAGCACAAATCATCGCCCCATTGCAGGTTTTCCTTCGCCTGGGGAAATGAGAGACAATACTTGCGAATTGCTTCCGAGTTCATAGCTAGGAGACCGAATCAGAATTGGGGTTCGGCGAATCCATCCTCAGAAGGAGATTGAACATGCAGACCCAGCAGCTTGGCAAGTCCGATTTGCAGATTACTCGCGTGGGATACGGCGCGTGGGCCATTGGCGGCGGTGGATGGGAATTCGCGTGGGGCGCGCAGGACGATAACCACTCGATTGCCGCGATTCACCGCGCACTGCAGCTTGGCGTGAACTGGATCGACACCGCGGCAGTATACGGGCTTGGTCATTCTGAGGAAGTTGTTGCGCGGGCCCTGAAAGAGTGGACCGGCGCGAAACCGTACGTGTTCACCAAGTGCACGCTGCGCTGGGACGAGAAGGGCAAAGAATTCGCTGACCATCGCTGTGAATCGATACGGCAGGAGATCGACGATAGTTTGCGGCGCCTAAAGCGCGACAACGTCGATCTGTATCAGATTCACTGGCCGCCGGCGCCGGATTCGCCGTTGCTCGAAGAGGCGTGGTCAACCATGGCCGACATTAAGAAGCAGGGCAAAGCGCGCTGGATTGGGGTTTCGAACTTCAATGTCCAGCAGATGAAGCGGGCGCAAAAGATTGCGCCGATCACTTCTCTGCAGCCGCCGTACTCGCTGATCCATCGGGAAGTTGAGGTCGACATTCTGCCGTTCTGCCTGCGCGAGAATATCGGTGTGATTGTTTACTCGCCAATGGCTTCCGGCTTGCTCACCGGAGCGATGACGCGCGAGCGTGCCGAAAAGCTGCCGGAGGACGACTGGCGCAAGCGCAGCGCCGATTTCAGAGAACCGAACCTCACGCGGAATCTCGCGCTGGTCGAGCGCTTGCGTGAGTTTGCCAACCGTCATCATCGAACGGTTGGCGAAGTTGCGATTGCCTGGACGCTGCGAAACCCTGCAGTCACGGCCGCGATCGTCGGCGCACGCAGCGCGAAACAAGCCGATGGTGTGATGCGAGCGGCTGATCTGAAACTCAGCGACAAAGAGGTCAACGAGATCGAAGATTTTTTTGAAGAAACGGCAGCGTAGCGCCGCCGAACCGATTCAAACCCGGCCACGGATTTCCGCGGATCATCGCGGACCGGTCATGAAATGCGATCGAACTCCGCCTGCTCGAAAATGCGTCCTATACTTGATCGCGCAGTTCGCCGAGTGTGACCTGCACCTGCATTTTTTTCTTGCCTCGATAGATATCGACGCGGACCGTGTCACCGGCGCGATGCTTGTTCATGACTTGCGCCAGATCCTGTTGGGTTTCGATCTTCTGCTCATCGATACCGACGATCAAATCTCCGCCGACCATGATCGGCATATTCCCGAGGAACGCGCGCTCATTGCCTCCGTGCAAACCGGCGCGATCCGCCGCACCTCCGGAAACGGCTTGCACGATCAGCAAACCATAATCCGCAGGTAAGCCGAGTTGATCGGCCAAATCCGGGTCGATGGGCAACGTTTTCACACCGAGCGCTGGCCGGCGGACGCGACCGAGCGTGACCAGGTCGTTCAACACAGCCTTCGCGGTGTTAATCGGGATGGCGAAGCCGATGCCTGCGCTCTGGCCGACGTTCGATGCGATCATGGTGTTGATGCCAATAACGTCGCCGTGCCAGTTCAGCAACGGGCCGCCCGAATTTCCTGGATTGATTGCGGCATCGGTTTGAATGGCCTCGTCGATAGTCATGCCGTCAGGTTCCTGCACCGAACGGATCGAACTGACGATGCCTCGCGTCAACGTGCCCGACAAGCCGAAGGGATTGCCGATGGCGTAAACTTTCTGGCCAACCTGTAAGTTGGTGGAGTCGCCGAGAGTCATCGGCTGAATATCCGGCGCTTTTATCTGGATGACTGCGAGATCGTGCGACTTGTCGATGCCAACAATATCCGCCTTATATTTCTTGCGGTTGTGCAGCGTAACCTCGACCTGCCGCGCGTTCGAGATTACGTGGTAGTTGGTGAGAATGTGCCCGTCTTTGTCGATGATGAAGCCTGAACCTTGGCCTTCTTCGGGCACGAGCCCGTAGAAAAAGTCGAAGGTGACGGCGCGCGACGTGATGTTTACGACCGAGCCGATGTTCTTGCGGTAGACGCTTATATTGTTCTGCTCTTCAGCGTCGAGCGATTCGCTGCCGGCGGCCTGGCTGATCTCGACTTTGTCCGGGCGGCTGATCCAGCTCGCCGGCCAGGGATGGCCCGAACGATAGGTCGTAAAGTAAAAGAATGCAGCCGTAAGAATGACGGCGAAAACTGCCGGTCGCAACAGCCTCATAGTTCCAAATGCCTTCCCAACAGGATAGATGCGAGTCACATCTGATTGTAATCAACTTTGCGGCGACGGCGGTGTTTTGGCCCGGTCGTTCGCTTCTTGCTTCAGCAGGCCGTAAACTCCGCGCACCTGAGCAACGGTCTCGTCGAGCGATCCGGAATTATGGATGACGTAGTCGGCGGCTTCGATCTTCTTTTCGTCGGGAAGCTGCGCGGCCATGCGGCGCTCGATTTCGGCGCGCGCGGTTTCTTCGTCTAATTTGAAACGCTGTGCCCAGCGCTGTATGCGCTGCTCCGGACGACAGGTAACGACCACGAGCTTATCGAAATGACTCTGCACACCGGCTTCGAGAATCAGCGCCGCTTCCACCATGGCGATTGCCGATTTGTCTTTGCGGCCAACTTCTTCCATCCATTGTTCCTGGCGGCGAACGACTGCGGGATGAACGATCCGGTTCAGTTCTTCAACCCGCGACGGATTGCCGGCTGAGCCGAATGCGGCTTCGGCAAGGCGCGCGCGGTTTACGGTGTCGTCCGGATTCAGAATGCCTTCGCCGAAATGGCGCACGACTTCGGCGTAAACGGCTTGTCCCGGCTGCATCAATTGATGGGAAATGGCGTCAGCTTGTATAAGGTGCGCGCCAAGACGCACGAACATTTCGCCGACGGTAGATTTTCCCGAGGCGATGCCACCCGTCAATCCAACCTTCAACACTGAAACTCCAGAAGCACTGATTTCTTTCTCACCGTAATACTCGGCGTGCTCGGCGATCTGGGCGGTTCACGCCGGCCTGCAGTTTTACGCTTTGGCCAGTTCGCGCGTACCCCGCCGCATCTTCGCGGCTCTTACCGTGTTCGCCATTAGCATCGCGATGGTCAACGGTCCGACGCCGCCCGGAACCGGCGTGATCGCACCGGCTATTTGCGCGACCTCGGGATGAACGTCGCCGGCGAGCGTCGATCCTTTGCTGCGAAACGTCTCTTCACGCTTGGCATTGCCGGCGAAGAGCCGTTCAAACTCCGCGCGATCGGTCACCTGGTTCACTCCCACATCGATGACAGTTGCGCCAGGTTTGACGTAATCGCGAGTGATTATTCCGGCGCGGCCAATGGCGGCGACCAGAATATCGGCGCGGCGGCAAACTGCAGGCAGGTCGCGGGTTTTCGAGTGGCAAACGGTAACGGTTGCGTTGGCATTGATCAAGAGCATTGCGACTGGTTTGCCAACGATGTCACTGCGGCCAACGACGACGGCTTCCTGTTCGGCGACGGCGATGTGGCTGCGCTTCAAGATTTCCATCACGCCAGCGGGCGTGCAAGGAACCAAGCCAGGCCGCTGCGTCGAAAGCAGACCGACGTTCATGGGATGAAATCCGTCGACGTCTTTCGCCGGGTCGACGGCGAGCAAGACTTTCTTCGCGTCGACCTGCGCGGGCAAGGGAAGCTGGACGAGGATTCCGTCGATCTCATCGCGGCGGTTGAGGTCGGAAATCAGCTCGAGCAGTTCTTCGGTTGTCGAGTGCGGGCTCGGCTCGATCTTCTCGCTGTATATGCCGAGTTCTTCGCAAGCCTTTACTTTTCCGCGAACGTAAACCGCCGACGCAGGGTTGTGGCCGACGAGCACGACGGCGAGTCCGGGGCGCATTCCGGCTGCGGCCAGGGTTTTGACGTCGGCTGCGACTTCGGTGCGAATCTGCGACGCGATCTTTGTGCCGTCAAGAATTGTGGCGGACATGAATGTTCATACTAAATGGTCTGAACTACTTTCGCGCGCACAACGGGAACTCTTCGGTTCCGACTTTGCTGACGTTGGCGACGGCGAAGTCGCGGACTCGTTCAAGCGCGGATTGCAACTCGCCGTGCATGCGTTTTTTTTCGGTCTCGTCGGCTTCGGGCGAAACCGGCATCAGGCGGCTGATCCGCAGCAAAGCTTTCGAAAACGGCTTGGGGACGATCGATTTGTCCCAGGTCGGCAACACCCAGCCTTTTTCGATGCCGATGTGATAGACGACCATGGGCACGCCGGTGGCGCGCGCCACGACCACCGGCCCGGGCTTGGCGACGTAGCGCGGACCGCGCGGACCGTCGATGGTGAAGGCGACCACCCATCCGTTTTCAACCTCTTTGCGAAAAGCCAACAGGGCGCGCACGGCACCTTTGCTTTTGGAGCCGCGAATTTTGACAAAACCGAACTTGCGGATGATGCGGCCCATCCATTCGCCGTCGAAGCTGTCGCTGCTCATCACCCGGACCTGGAGGTCGCGCCAGATGTAGGTCGAGGCGAAGATGCAGTCGTGCCAGAAGGAATAAATGAGCGGGCGGGTGGTCATCGACGGTGGGCCACCATCTTCGATCGAAACCGAAACGCGCAGGGTCGGGCCGATCACCCGGATCACCAGGCTTCCCAGCCAGGTGATCGCCCACAACTGAACGCGCTGCCATGGCGTGAAATAGGGCAGACCGTCTTTGACGGGACTGGCGGCCGGGGCTGCGACGGTACTCACCGCGCTATTGTAAGCGACGGGCGTTCCCCGATTGGTTGCGTCTGATTCATAGCGATTTAAGGTACCCCTCCCCATCCCCCCTTGACTTGATTTTGTAAAATCAGCAACTTAGCCGGGGGTCCGCTAGACCTTGGAGTTTAAATATTCAAAGTAAGGACTTGGCGGCCGAGGGCCGTCGGCCATCAGCCCGCCAGCGGGACCTTGGCGCGGAATCCTTCTACTTTCTGGCAGGGCACGGCGCAAAAGGAGCGAGAATTTCGCGAAATTCAGCATACCGAAATAAGCAAGTCTACTCCTCTGCAGCCGGGGACCCGCCTCCATTCACTTCCCCCAAATGCCGTTGAGCTTCCATAGCGCTGCGTTCGCTGCCCCAGCGGTTGCAATTGCCGCCGCAGATACGAGAACATATCTGTTTGCCCTAATCCCAAAATTCTTTTAAGGACCGGCTCCCAAACTATGCCGACACGGCAGAAGCCCGCAACTGAAACCTCAAAATCCACCGGCAGCACCATCCAGGCCCCCAAAGGAAAGCTCGGCGTCATGATCCCCGGCATGGGCGCTGTCGCCACAACTTTTGTCGCCGGCGTCGAAGCCGTGCGCAAGGGATTTGCCAAGCCCATCGGCTCGCTCACGCAGATGGGCACCATCCGCCTCGGCAAACGCACCGACTCTCGCTCGCCCAAAATCAAAGAATTCGTCCCTCTGGCCGCGCTCGACGATCTGGTCTTCACCGGTTGGGACATCTTCGAAGACGACATGTACACCGCCGCGCGCAAAGCCGGCGTGCTCGACCGCGAGCTGCTCAACCAAGTCAAGCCGTTTCTCAGTACCATCAAGCCGCGCAAAGCGGTGTTCGATCACAATTACGTCAAGAAGATCGACGGGCCCAACGTGAAAAAAGGCAAGAATAAGATGGACCTTGCCGAGCAGCTTCGCGCCGATATCCGCGACTTCAAAAAGTCGTCGGGCGCTTCGCGTCTGGTCACCGTCTGGTGCGGATCGACCGAGACCTTTATCGAGCCCAGCGCCGCGCATCAATCGCTCAAGGCCTTCGAGAAAGCGCTGGTGCAGAACGACGAAAACATCGCGCCCTCGATGATCTACGCCTACGCCACGCTTTCCGAGGGCGTTCCTTTCGCTAACGGCGCACCCAATCTTACCGTCGACATTCCCGCCATGCTCGAGCTTTCCCGCAAGAATGAAGCGCCAATCTGCGGCAAGGATTTCAAAACCGGTCAGACTTTAATGAAGACTATCCTCGCGCCCGGCTTCAAAGCGCGCCTGCTCGGTCTCGACGGATGGTTCTCGACCAACATTCTCGGCAACCGCGACGGCGAGGTCCTCGACGATCCCGGGTCGTTCAAAACCAAGGAAGAATCGAAGCTCTCCGTTCTCGAGCACATCCTGCAGCCTGAGCTTTATCCCGAACTGTACGGCAAGTTCACTCACAAGGTCCGCATCAACTACTATCCGCCGCGCGGCGACAACAAAGAAGGTTGGGACAACATCGACATCTTCGGGTGGCTCGGCTATCCCATGCAGATCAAAGTCGATTTCCTCTGCCGCGACTCAATTCTCGCTGCGCCCATCGTCCTCGATCTCGTGCTCTTCAACGATCTTGCCCAGCGCACGCCGGAACTCCGCGGCCTCGGCATTCAGGAATGGCTCAGCTTCTATTTCAAGTCACCCATGACCGCGCCAGGCCTCTATCCCGAACACGATCTCTTTATTCAGTTGATGAAGTTGAAGAACACGCTGCGTCACCTCCGTGGCGAAGAGTTGATCACGCATCTGGGGCTGGAGTATTACGACTAAAGGCGTCGGCGACCCCGGCGTTAACCATTGACGGCCACTCGCGTCTATGACCGGTATGCGCCCTTCTTGTAAGTCGATCCGCGCTCTTCTAGTCGTCGTGCTCTCTTCGCTTGCGCCGGCGCAGCGGCCGTCGTCACAGCCAGATCCACCTCTTGATCGCAAGGTCGAAGGCCAAACCATTATCTCGTATGAATTGCCAGCTGCCGAGTTGACCTTCAGCAACGATTTTCGCTATCTGGGCGGACAGGTCGTCAACCTCTATGGCAACGCCGAGGCCGAGCAACATGTCTTCGTAGTGGCCGGGAACAGCGGACCGGTGCAGCGTTTTTACTGGGTGCAATTCGAGCATATGTTGCCCGGCAACCAGATGACGTATGACTACAAGCCCGACCGCAAAACTGACATCGGCGGCTTGTCATTCATCTACGACGTTAAAAGCTTTTCTGACTATTCGGCCGTGGAAACCGACGATCCGCGTTCTGATAGCTTTGCCGTGAGTAAGCTTCTGGCCAAGAACGGCCTCGCATTTCCCAGGAAGACGGTGCGCGTTCGCATGTTCCATCTACCAACCGCGGACCGCCGCTCCGAACTCATGATCATCTACGGAGAGTCGCTGGCCGAGGACTCCAAAATTCCAACCAGCGCTGACGGCGTCCACCTCGACGATGCTTCTCCGGAAGCTGCGAAGCTGGCTCTTGATCATGCGCGCGCAGGGATGACCATTCGGGTTCGAGGCTCGCGGGTTGAAGGCAACACATTCGTTTCCCCTGAGAATCCGAAGATCCGCGCCACTGTCGACAAGGAATTCACCTACGTGGGCAGCGTCCCGTTTGCGTTTGACCAGGTTAGCGGTCGGCGATTTGTATTTGTGCGCGCGACCGGTGACAAGCAGGTTCAGCGGATGTTCGTCATCCAGCAGGAGGCCTTCGCTCCATCGTCGAATGATATTTACGTCTATCGGATCACCAGCCCGGTGAAGCTGGGAAGCTCTGAATATCAGCACTCGGTAATCATCGACGACAACGATGCGACTGCCGATGCAGAGCCAGGCAAAGAGGCGGATGTAACCAGACGATTTCTTGCGCTCCACGGATATACCCTGAATCCGGGGCTCATCATGTCCCGCTTTGCGCGCCCCGCAGATGCATCGCGTAAGCACGAGATAATTTTCTTCTGTTTCGCGGACCTGGCCTCTTATGGTCACAAGCTCAGCGACTTTCCGGAGGGCTCCAGCAGCCCGGAGAAAGACCAGATCAAGCGCAAAATGGACGAAGACTGCAGAGCGATGTTCAGCATCACCGATTAGTAATGGCGCGGTGAAGAGCTGATCGCCCACTTGGGATCAGAATGTTACGACTGATGGCGGGTCATCTCTGAAAGCATCCGCTGGCGCAGAATGCAGTTTGCCCGGGTCTGATATCCCTTGCCCTGTTTCTTCAGCCAGGCGACTACATCCGCGTCCAATCGCATGGAGACGGCTTGTTTGATCGGTCGATAGAATCTGCCGCGCACAGCGTTTTTCCACGCAGAGGCGGGAAGCTCCGGAATATCCGAGGTGTCGATCTGATCGTCCGGCAGAGCGACTAGCAAAGCTAACTCTTTTTTCTGCCGAGCGGTCAGCGTTCGCTTCACAGTCTGTCCGAGTCTAATTGTCTTAGCCGCCCTGGGCATACAGCCTCCGTTCCCCCAGTGTCGCTTTTCGTGCCGGGATGATGCGAATCATATCTCCATCTTCGTCAACCGTGTGGGCCGTCTCGAAACTGATGCCATGCTTTTTATGTTGGCCCGGCTCTTTGCCTCATCCCAGACGAAATCCATTTCATAAGTACATACTAAACTGTATATACAATATCACGCCCACTAGGAGGAGTACAAGACAATAATTGTTTCGGGACGGCGAATTCGCACGGCTCTTTCCAATTGGACAAGGTCGGTTGCCGGCATCTAACACCCGGGGCGACCGTCGCCAGCCATAACCATCCAGCCCTATTTTCCCGAATACTGGTCGCGCAGCCGCGTCTGCCGGCTCGTCATCGGAACTTCCTGTCCCTGTATGAAAACCTGCTTCACGTCGGTCTTCACATCCAGCGGATCGCCATTCGAGACCACTACGTTTGCCGTTTTACCCACGTCCAGCGACCCCAACTGATCGCCCATGCCCCAAATTTCCGCGGCATTTAAAGTAATCGCCTTCAGCGCTTCGTCATATGGCAAGCCGAAGGCGGTCGCATAACCCGCCTGGTACGGCAGGTTGCGCGAATCGTGCGCCCCGAACGACGCGAAAGCGATCTTCACTCCGCGTTTGTTCAGTTCGGCCGGCAAGCTGTAAACGGCATCGTAGCGCTCCTCGGGCTTGGGCTCTTCATAGATTGGCCCCACGATCACCGGAACCTTCAAACTGGCCACGTAATCGAGCAACGATTGCGCGTGGCTGATGTGGTTCAGCACAAACTTCATATGAAATTCCTGCGCCAGCCCGACCGCTGTCTGCAGATCGTTTGCTTCCTGCGCTGCCAGCACCACCGGCTTTTTGCCCTGCAGATACGGCAGCAACGCTTCCAGCTTCAGATCGCGCTTCGGCGGACTCGGCGGCTGTTTCTTGTCTTTATCTTTATCGTCCGCTTTCGCATCTTTGTCGTCCTTTTTTGCGCTGGGATCGTTCTTGGTCTTCTCGTATTCCGCTTTCTTTTTTTCGTAATCATCCCAGTGCTGGCCGTAATCCTGCGCATCGATGAATGTCTGCCGCAATTGCGCCGCCAACCCCATTCGCGTCGAAGGAAACTTCCTCTTGTCGGGCGGTTCATTTCGCCGCTGGTCCCCGGTAAAGTTCAACGGCAATGCAATGTCGCGCACCAGCAGCATCTCCGGCGCCGACTTCCCGTAAAGCTGCACAAAAGAATCCTGCCCCGGCAGCGTGTCCGTATTGTCCGGCGCCACAATCGCATTGGTAATGCCGTTCAACCGGGTGACCGGTATCAATTCCGACTCCGCATGGAACGCATCGTAAACATGCATATGCGGCATGATTTCGTCGCTGGTCTCGACCAGATCGTTGGTCATGTCTTCGGCTTGAATCTCGGTCAGCCCGAGTTGCGTCTCCGAATCGATCAACCCGGGATACACCGTCATCCCGCTTACGTCGATCACCCGAGCATCCTTGGGAACTCGCACCGTAGCCGCTGCCCCTACGGCCGTGATCTTCCCATTTTCCATCACCACCACGCCGTTTTCGACCACTCCATGCGACACCGTGAGCAATTTGCCGCCGCGAAGCACAACTGGCTTCTGCTGGGCAGCCGCTACGGTACAAAACAATGTCCCAATGCCAACCGCCAGCCAGAATCGTCGCATCACATTCCCTCCTTGTAATGCGGCATGCCGAATCCCGGCAGAGAGCGGTCGAAATACACATCTCCATCGATGAAAACTTTGTCCGGCAAACCATAGCTCGAAAGTGGATACCCCTGCCAGATCACCAAATCCGCATCTTTCCCCACATCGATCGACCCCACCTTGTCGTCCACACCAATGATCCACGCCGCATTCAGCGTGATCATCTTCAAAGCTTCTTCTTCCGTGGCCCCGCCGTAGCGTATCGTCTTGGCCGCCTCCTGGTTCAACCGCCGCGCGAAGTCTCCCGAGTCGCTCTTGATTGCCACGCGCACCCCCTTGCGCATCGCCATCACCGCATTCCACGGGATCGCGTCCCACGCCTCCTGCTTGTATCCCCACCAATCGGCAAACGTGGCAATCCCTACGTTGTTAGCCGCAAGCTGATCGGCCACTTTATAGGCTTCCAGAGCGTGATGAAACGCCCGCAACTTGTAGCCGAACTCTTTTGCCATCGCCATCTCGGTCAACAGTTCATCCGCCCGGTAGCAATGGATCTGCACCAGCAAGTTTCCCCGCAGCACATCCGCCAGCGCCTCCATCTTCAAATCGTGCTTCGGAGGCGTCGCATCCTTGTCGCCCGCTTTCACCTTGGCGTTATACTCATCCCATTCGCGCATATAATCCTGCGCCTGCACCAGCGCCTCGCGCTGCACCGCGAAATTGCCCATCCTTGTGGAAGGCAATTGGTCTTTGCTGCCATACACGCGCTTCGGATTTTCACCGCTGGCAAACTTGATCGACCGCGGCGCTCCCGGAAACAACATGGCATCGCGATTCAATCCATACTTATGTTTGATCACCACCGCCTGACCGCCAATCATGTTGGCCGAGCCATGCAGCAGCAGGGAAGTTGTCACTCCGCCCGCCAGCGCCCGGTAAACCGCTTTGTCCTGATAATCGAATGCATCGATCATCATCATCTGCGGCGTAACCGGGCTGGTCGCCTCGTTGACGTCGTGGTCGAGCGCAATATGGGAATGCGAATCGACAATCCCCGGCGTCAGATATTTGCCGCCCGCGTCAACCACCGTGGCGCTGGCCGGCGCGCTCACATCTTTTCCCACCGCGACGATTTTTCCGTCCTTGATGTAAACGCTTCCGTTCGTGATGTTGCCGTGCGTCGCCGTCATCACCACGGCATTCTTGATTAGGACCTCATTGTGCGTGGCCGCTGGCGGAGTCTGTCCGTACGCCGCCCACGCCACCAGAAAAATCAAACCTGCCACTACCCCTAGCCGCCTAACAAAACGATTCGCCATCTTCTCCTCGCTTAACAAAAATTCGCCCATTCAATCGCGTTCTGGCAACCCCTACGCCAGATTCTTCTCCCGCCGGTACAAATCGTACTTCTCCAGAAACCGGTCGATGTCTCTTTTCTGCAGATAATACGGCGTCGAAAGCCGCAGCTTCGACGGCTCCCCGCCGCGAATCCGGATCTTGTGGTTCGTCCACAGCCATTTTTCCAGGTCCATGCGCTGCACCGGAGGCACATTCACTGTCGCAATCGCGCAGCGCAACGCCGCATCCGGCGAAGTCCACGACTCCGCCCCGCGCTTCACCATCTCACCCAGGATGTAATCGCACAGCTCGCGGTGCCGCTTCTCAATCCGCTCCATGCCAATCTCGTTCGCCAGCTGCAGCGCTGCCAGCATTCCCCACAGCGACGGCACATTCGACGAGCCAATCCGCTGGAACCGCTCCGCGCGAAGATTGCCCTCATCCCACCCCTCGGTCGCAATCGTATTCCACACCCTGTCAATCACCTCGTCGCGGACGTACAAATATCCCGAACCCTTCGGCGCTTGCAGCCACTTGTGCGGACTCGATGAATAAAAATCGCACCCGATGTCCTGCACATTCACCGCCATCATCCCCGTCACGTGCGCGCCATCCACCGCCGACAAAGCCCCTTTGCTCCGCGCCAGCGCGCAAATTTCTTTCGCCGGCAAAACCACCCCGGTTACGGTTGTGATGTGGCTGAAGAAAATCACCCGCGTGCGCGGCGTGATCGCATCGTTAAACAGATTCAGCACCTGCGCCGCGTTGATCACTGGCTTCGGCAGCTTCACCTTGGTCACGATGATCCCGTACCGCTTCGCCCGCAACTGCCAAGGCTGCTCCCCGCCCGGATGCTCCTGGTCCGTCATCAGCACTTCATCGCCATACTTCAAATCAATGCCATTGGCTATGTAACTATTTCCCTCGGTCGCATTCCGCACCAGCGCCAGCTCATCCCGCTTGCACCCAATGAACTCCGCCAGCGGATCGCGAAACTCGTTCCACGCCGCATATCCCCAAATCGGATAATCCTCCGGGTCCGACTGGTCCATCTTTTCCGTGATCGTGTATGCGTCAAACACCGCCCGCAGCACCGGCGCCGGGCTCGACCCCACCGTCCCGTTATTCAAGTAAACTTCATCCTCGGGAATCAGAAACTGCTGCCGCAGTTGCGCCCAATATGTGTCAGGATCGCTACGGTACAAATTCTTGTCTGGCAACGCCGCCGGAGCCTTGTCCAGCAACTGCGCCAGCATTCGCTGCGGCACCGCCAGCGCCGCTGCCAATCCCGTCCCCGCAGCCAGAAAACTCCGCCGATCCATCTCCCGCACGCCCACGAACTTGCCCCCATCATCCAGAAACGCTTCATAGTACGACCAGCCGCACCGCCGCGCAAGCCGCTTCGAACCTCCGAAACGTCGCCAAACCTCTCAGCAACCTCAACTTACAGCCCCACGCCGGAAAACCATCCCGCCTCCGCCAGCGTCCAACCATAGGGAATCATTTGACAAGGCTTGATTTGCATCCGGCGTATAATAGGTTCAGACTGTTGCCTGGGACCGCGGAGTTTCCTATGAAGTCTCATTTCTTGCTATTCGCAGCCACGCTGCTCGCGGCCTCACTCGCCGTGGCGCAGACCCCGAACACCAATCCGGCCAACGGCCCCAGTGGAACCACCAACAGTCCTGCCCAGACCGGTACGACCTTCCCCGGCGGAGCCACCGTGCCCGCAACGCCTCCGCAATCCGGAGGCGACTCGGCCAGCCAGGACTCTGGCGCCAGCACCAACTCATCTTTGTCCCAGCCCATCGAAGAACCTGATCCCAGCAAAGTCAAGCACGACGGCGGCAAAGACGACGTTGACGCCATCGGCAACCGCAAAATCGGCAATCGCGGTTTCGGCAACTGGTACTCCATCGAAACCGACATCAAGATGGGCAAGTCCTACGCCCAGCAGGTCGAAGCCACTTCCAAAATGGTGAACGACCCGGTCGTCACCGAGTACATCAACCGCCTCGGCCAGAACCTGGTCCGCAACTCTGACGCGCAAGTGCCCTTCAGTTTCAAGGTCATCGACTCCGACGCTATCAACGCCTTCTCGCTTCCCGGCGGATTCGTCTACATCAACACCGGAACCATCCTCGCCGCCGATGAAGAAGCCGAACTCGCCGGCGTCATGGCCCATGAAATCGCCCACGTCTGCGCCCGTCACGCCACCCGCCAGATGACTCGCGCCCAGATCGCGCAATTCGGCACCATCCCTCTCATCTTTGTCGGCGGCGGCATCGGCTACGCCGTCTATGAAGCCGCCGGCCTCGGACTGCCCATGACCTTCCTCGCCTTCCAGCGCGGATTCGAAGCTGAAGCCGATTATCTCGGCCTGCAATACGAATACAAAGCCGGATACGATCCTCAGGCCTTCATCAGCTTCTTCGAAAAAATTCAGGCGCAGGAAAAACAAAAGCCCGGGACGATTGCCAAAGCTTTCGCTACCCATCCCCAGACGCCCGATCGCATTGAAGAATCGCAGAAGGAAATCGCGACCATTCTGCCCGCGCGTCCCGAGTACACCGTTACTACTTCTGAATTTGACGATGTGAAGTCGCGCCTCGCGTCCATCGAAAATCGCCGCAAGATGACCGATCAGAAGGACAGCAGCAAGCCCAGCCTGCGCCGCGCCAACACCAAGAGCGGCGATAGCGGTAACACCGGCAGTGGCAGCAGCAGCGGTTCTTCGCCCGATGACCATCCAACCCTCAAGCGCCGTGGCGACGATGGCGGCAGCACCGGCTCGAGCGTCCCCACCGATAGTGGCAGTTCCGGCTCCGGCAGCAGTGGATCAGGAAGCTCTGGCTCGGGAAGCGGCAGCGGCAGCTCCGGAAGCGGCTCAGGCAGCGGTAACAGCGGCTCAGGCAGTGGCTCTGGCGGCAGCTCAGCCCCAACCACCACCAGCAGCGCCGGCTCCGGCAGCCCCACCAACAACTAACCAACTGACTAACCATGCGGGGCGGACTCGCTCAATCCCTCAAT
>DASVWZ010000025.1:0-6342 GCA_036392935.1 Terriglobales bacterium
AGTCGCCGGAGGTTCCGTAACCACGGCCACCGACGTCTACGCCCTCGGAGTGCTCTTATACCTCCTGTTGACCGGTCAACATCCCGCCGGGGACTCTCAGTCCGCGGCGGACCTGGTCAAAGCCATTGTCGAAACCGAAACCCAGCGGGCCTCGGCAAACATATCCGCCGATGCCGCCGCCGCCGAAAAGCGCAGCACCACCCCCGAAAAACTTCCCCGCCAGCTGCGCGGAGATCTCGACACCATCCTTGGAAAAGCACTAAAAAAGAACCCCCAGGAGCGCTACCTCTCCGTAACCGCCTTCGCCGATGATCTTCGGCGTTATCTGAAGCATGAGGCCATCAGCGTCCGGCCGGACACGTTGGCCTACCGCACTGCAAAATTCATACGCCGCAATCGCACCGCCGTGGCCTTCGGTGCCGCCGCCATCGCGCTCGTGATTGGAAGCCTTTCCGCCGGCCTGCTCATTGCCAATCGTGAACGAAAAGTTGCCGAACAGCGTTTCGCTCAGGTCCGGCAGTTGGCTAACAAATTCATCGAACTCGACAACGACATCCGAGGCTTGCCTGGTTCCACCAAAGTCAGAATGCAGCTGGTCTCCGACGCGCAGCAGTATCTGACTTCGCTGGGCAGCAACGTTCACGGTGACAACGATCTGGCGCTCGACATTGCCTACGCCTACGTCCGCGTCGCCCACGCGCAAGGCGATCCCACCTCGCCCAACCTTGGTCAGTTTACGGAGGCTGAAGCCAATCTGAACAAGGCTTCGGAATTCGTGGATCCCATTCTCGCTAAAGACCCCGCCAATCAACGCGCCCTATTTATTGCTACCACCATTGCTCACGACCGCATGATTTTGGCCGACTTCCGCGGCAACGAGGGCCAGATGTTGACTGGCGCCGCCAACACCGCGTCGCTGATTGAGCGTTTCATGAACACCCATCCCACCGATGCCCACGATCTTTACAGCATGCGCTATTTCTATTCCAACGTCGCTTACGGCTATTCCGCGTCCAGGCGGTTCGAGCAGGCGGCGCAGTCTTGCCAGCGCGCCCTCGATATTCCCCTGCCTCCGCAATATCCCCATCAGATACGCGGAGGTATTCTCACCACTCTTGCCGCCTCGCGGTGGCAAGCCGGCGATCTTGATGGCGCGCTCAAGACAATGCAGGAAGCAATCGAGCTGCAGAAAGCCGAGGCTGCCGGCGGGCATGCCTCGCTCCTCATGAATCTTGCCAACGGCCTCAACCTGCAAGCGATGATCCTCGGCCGTGCCGATGCCGAACCGACCCTCGTCCGCACCGAAGATGCGCTCGCCGCCTTTCAACAATCGTGGGATTTGGCCGAAGATCTCGCCCAAAAAGACGCCAACGATTTTCTCGGCCGCACCTATGTTGCGACGGCAGGTCTGGAAATTGGCAATATCGAGCGCCACCGTGGCCCACAGCACGCCCTCGCAGTTTATGATCATGCGCTTTCGCGCATACGCGAAGCCGAGAGCAACGTCACCTCACAGCGGATTGAAGCCCAGTTGTTGGCAGCTTCGTCCTATCCCACACGCTGGCTCGGCCATGAAAAAGACGCCCAAGATCGCATCGCCCGCGCCTTCGAATTGCTCAGTAAGGCCAATCGTTATCCCGTGGACAAAGTCGAGCCCATGAGCGACACCTACGACGTTCTGCGGGCTCAGGGCGATGACTACGCCGAAACCGGTCAAACCGAAAAAGCTATCGACGCCTACCAGGCGTTGCTCAACAAACTCCTGGCCTGGAAAGCCGACCCTCAAAATGACCTCCGCGACGCCACCTGCATCTCCCGTACCTGGACCGCTCTCGCCAACCTGCTCCGCCACGCCGGTCGCACCGACGAAGCCGCACACCTCGAATCCCAGCGTGCCGAGCTATGGAACCATTGGAACAGCAAGCTTCCCAACGCTCAGTTCCTGCTGCATCAATCCCTGACCCAGATCGCTCCTCCCGCAAGCTCTCAAACTCTCGCAAAACGATAGAAGACCGTACCCCCTCGGCCGCGATCCCGCCCATCCTCCAACAAATTTCTCACCCTCCTGTCGTCTTTTTCCCGCCATTTCCGATTTCCTAAACAGAGGGTCCTGCTGCTTAAGGCACGGGTAACAGTTTTCGCCACGGTCGACGTGTGCGCACCCGTTTCCATCGGACGACCTGACTTAAGGAGATTCGATATGTTCACTCATCGCCACCGGACGCCGCAGTCCAGCCGGGCACTGGCCGCGTTATCATCACTCGCTGCCATCATCGTTGCGGTCGCCCTAACGGCAATTCCTGCTCACGCACAAACTGAAACCGATCTCTACGACTTCAAGTATCAAACGTCACCCGGTGGCGGCTGTCCTCCGGGTTCCGGCAATGTGCTTCCCTACACCGGACTCCTCTATCACGACGGTCACCTCTTCGGCACCACGCCCGAAGGTGGTGCCGGCGAAAAAGGCGCTCCCGGCACCAAAGACGGGATGGTTTTCAAACTCACCCCCGCGAAATCAGGCGAGCCACCGTGGGTCAAAAAAACTGTCCACAGCTTCATCAACAGCCAAACCAACGGCTCCGACCCCTGCTCCCGTCTGATCGAATACAAGGGTGTCCTCTACGGCACTACCATCGGTGGCGGACAGTATGGCTACGGCACTTTCTTCTCCATGAGCCCTCCGCCCACCGGCGGGACTACCTGGACGCCACAAATCCTCTACAACTTCACCGGAAAAGCCGACGGCGGCCAACCCTTTGGCGGTCTCGCCTCCGATGAAAACGGTATCTTCTACGGTGCAGGATACTCCGGCGTCAACGGCGCAAACGGCGGCGTTATATTCGAGATCAATTGCACCTCCGGTAACTGCCTCGAAACTACGCTGCTCTCCAACGACCAGGGCGTCATTTACAACGGCGATCTCCTGCTCGACCCGGGCACTGGCAACCTCTTCGGCACTACCTCCAACGGTGGCGCCCTGTGCGCGCCCGGATACGGCAACGTATTCCAAGTGGTCTACACCGGCGGGAAGTGGGTCTGCAATGACCTTTACCATTTCACCGGGGACTCCGACGGCGCTTACCCCAACGGTGGGCTCGGCGGATTCACCGGCGACCTCTTCGGCACCACCAGCGGCGGCGGCAATGGCTCTAACGGCGCCGGCGACGGTGTGCTCTTCGAGTTGCGCGAACTGACTCCCGGCAACCCCTATGAGCTGTTCATCCAGCATACCTTCGCGGGCTCAACCGGAGACGGAGCTAACTCCACCGCCGGCCTCTATCAGGACGGCAACGGAGCCTTCTGGGGCACCACCCCCGTCGGCGGCGCGAACGGCCTGGGCACAGTCTTCGAACTCTATCCCGACCGCTACAAAGTTCACGTCTGGTACTACAAGGAGGTCTACAGTTTCGCCGGCGGCTTCACCGACGGCGCCTACCCCCAAAGTCAGCTCACTGGAGATTTATCCGGCAACCTGTATGGCACCACCAATGAGGGTGGCGCTGCCAATCAGGGTATCGTCTTCGAGTTCACACCGTGAACTTGGCTGCTCCTGCTCCGAAGTCTTTGTTTGTTCGCATAGTCGTACACTCACTATCCATTTACCGAGGTTCGCAATGATTCTCAATTGCCTTTCGTCGCGTTGGCCAAACCGTGTACCAGTCGGTTCGCCCTTGATCACCGCAGCCGTTGCTTTATTCATCCTGTCATCCGTCCCGGCAGATGCGCAGACCGAAGCCGTTCTCCACAGTTTCAACTACGCACCTTTTCAGCAAAACACTGCCTGTCCTCCATCCACGCAGGACGGCTTGCCTTATGCCGGACTTCTTCTTTACAAAGGTCACCTCTACGGCACCACTCCGGAGGGTGGTGCGGGTGAAAAAGGTGTCCGCTACAGCAGGGATGGGATGGCGTTCAAGCTGAATCCGCCGGAATCGGGCGAAACCGTCTGGGGCAAGACGACTCTGCATAGCTTCCTGCCTGATACCGAACAGAACATTGACGGCAATTATCCCTGCTCCAATCTCATCGAGGAAAACGGCAAGTTCTACGGCACTACCGTTGGCGGCGGAGAGCATGATTTGGGCGTTCTCTTCGCGCTCACCCCTCCGCCCAAGGGCCAGACCGACTGGACGGAAAGCTTGGTCTACACCTTTACCGGTCTGACCGACGGTGGGCGACCCTTTGGTGGGCTGACTGTAGATAATACCGGAACGTTTTATGGCGCAAATTATTGGGGTGTTAACGGGGCCGAGGCCGGCCTCATCTTCCAGATTAACTGTGATCCGTCCCTCTGCATTGAAAATACCCTTTACTCAGCCCCGCTAGGCACCTACATCAACGGCGGCCTGCTCGTAGACAACGGCGACGGCTCGATTTTCGGAACCAGCCCGAACGGTGGACAGTACGGTTACGGCAACGTCTTTCAGCTCACGCTCAGCGCCGGAAAGTGGAACTATTACGATCTCTACGACTTCACCGGCGGCGCCGACGGAGCCTACCCCAACGGCGGACTTCTCGGATCCGCCGGCGATCTTTTTGGCACCGCCCAGCGTGGCGGCGACGCCACCGCACCCGAGGGCAGTGGAGTGCTCTTCGAGTTACGCGAGTTGACTCCCGGCAGTCCCTACACCCTGTTCATACAGCACACTTTCACCGGACTGAACGGATCCCCCGACGGGTCCGCGCCGGCCGCCGGCTTTTACCAGGATGCCTCCGGAAGTTATTGGGGCACGTGTGAGTACGGCGGCAGTGAGGATCGCGGAACCATCTTCGAGCTTTACCCCGATCGTTACAAAGTCCACGTCTGGCACTATCAGCAGATGTACAGCTTCATCGGCGGCACCAACGACGGGGCCTATCCCGAAGCTACGCTTACCGGGGACTCCAGCGGCAACTTGTACGGTACAACCAGCTCCGGAGGCACCGCTTCCGACGGCACCATCTTTGAATTCACGCCCTGACCACATTCGCCCGGCATTTGATTCCGATCAGTTCCTAGCCTGAGGAGGCTTATGATGCTTACCAATTGCTACCGCCCGCTGTGGCCAAACAAAACCGCCATCGCATCTTTATGGATCGCCCCATTACTCGTCCTCGGCCTTCTGTCCCCGCTCCCGGCGCTGGCCCAAACCGAATCCATCATTTACAACTTCGATTATTCCACCTTCTACGGCGAAGGATGCCCATTCGGCACTAACAACGACAATCCTCATACCGGTCTTCTTGTCTATCAAGGACACCTCTACGGCACCACGCCGGAAGGAGGCACTGGAGCCAAGAAAATCCCCTCCAGCCCCGACGGTACCGTTTTCCGCCTCACCAATCCCAAAACCGGCGGCCTCTGGACTGAAAAAACCTTGCACAGCTTCCAGCCCGAGCCGAACCAGCCCGGCAACGGCCCCCTCTTCGATGGCCTGTACCCTTGTTCCAGCCTGATTCAGGAGAATGGCACCCTCTACGGCACCACTCAGTACGGCAGCCCCAACGGATTCGGCTCAATCTTCGCTCTCCTCCCACCTGGAACCGGCGAAACCAAATGGACCGAATATCAGATCTACAACTTTACGGGTGAGAGTGACGGTGAGTACCCCTTCGACGGTCTCGTCATGGACAAGAACGGCGCCTTCTACAGCGTAACCCGTTCGTCCGAAGACGGCCTCAACCGTCCCACTGTGTTTCAGCTCGTCTGCAGTTACGGCACCTGCACCGCAAACACTATCGCCTATAACACCAGCGGCATCGTCTACAACGGTGACCTTCTGCTCGATCCCTCCACCGG
This sequence comes from Terriglobales bacterium, assembly GCA_036392935.1. Lineage (GTDB taxonomy): Bacteria > Acidobacteriota > Terriglobia > Terriglobales > Acidobacteriaceae > DASVWZ01. Next base: position 5,780 of record DASVWZ010000025.1, read on the forward strand.
CTCACTCTTCGGAACCACCCAGAACGGCGGGCCAAATGGCACAGTCGGCTACGGCAACGTATTCCAACTCGCCCCCGCGGGCAACGGAAAGTACAACTACTACGACCTCTACGACTTCACCGGCAACTCCGACGGCGACCGTCCCAATGGCGGCCTCGTCGGACAGACCGGAGATCTTTTTGGCACCACGCAATACGGAGGCTTCAGCGATGGCACCAACGGCGGTGGAGTGGTCTTTGAGCTGCGCGAGTTGACTCCCGGCAGCCCTTATACCCTGATCATCCAGCACACCTTCGCTGGCGCCTTTAATAACGACGCATGGGGGCCGGCCGCCGGCCTCTATAAAGACGCCACTGGCAACCTCTGGGGTGCAAGCGAGTATGGTGGCTGGTTTCGCACCGTAAAGATCTACTCCAATAACGGCACCATTTTCAAGCTCACTTCCAGCCGTCCCGGCGAATGGAGTTACGACGTGCTCTGGGATTTCGGCGGCGGCCCCGCTGACGGAGCCTTTCCGCAAGGCCGTCTCACCGGCGACTCCAAAGGCAATATCTATGGCACTA
>DASVWZ010000026.1:0-40995 GCA_036392935.1 Terriglobales bacterium
CTTCAGCTTGCTCTCTCCCGCCGACGCCGCAAACTTCGGCTCACCGGCCGCATGCCCCAAGCCCGCCTTTTTAAAAGCGACTACTCCAGCGGCCTCACCCAGCGCTGCCTTCATCTCATCTACGCACTTCCGCGCCACTGCGCGATTCATGTCTTCCCTGCCGTAAAGTTCCACCAGCAGTTGCTCATCGCCCGCACCCGCGAACAGCTCAATCTCTTCCACCTCGCCTGCAATCCGTCCCGCGCGCCCCAACTCCCGTAACTCGCCAATCACCCGGTTGATCAGCGGCGAACTGATCGGGCACTGCTCGATCGCCTGCAGCTCATGCGACTCAAACTTGAAATAGCCCAGCGCGAACTCACCCTGATGCTGCACCCGAAGCCGGGCTCGGTTCCGGTAGTTCCACGGCGGCGACGCATGAACCTTCAACTCCGTCTCCAACTCAATCTTCGCCAGCCGCCGCAAATTCTCCTTCAACACCTGCGCCTTGATCTCCAGTTGGTGCGCGTAACTCGCCTGCTGATACTGGCACCCTCCGCAACGCCGGAAATACGGACACCCCGGCTCGACGCGCTCCGCCGACGCCTTCACCACCTCAATCAACTGCCCCCGTGCGAAGCTGCGCTTCTCCTCATAAATTCGCGCCTCAACCGTTTCCTTCTCCAGCACGAATGGCACGAACACCGTCTTGCCCCGGCCATTTTCATCCGCCGGAAGCCGCCCCAGTCCGTCGCCTCCGTAAACCATTTTTTCGATATCGAGTCGCAAAGGATGCCTGACTGTAAATTACATGTAGAACAAACTGAGTCTGGGAAGCCCGTACTTGTCGAGCAACCGCTTGTGCAGATACTGCTTCATCAACTGCTCGATCTGCGCCGCCTGCATCTTCCCCCGGTACGGCGCCAGCTCACGGTCAGCCTCCGCTCGTACCGTAACAATCTCCTCATCGGCCGTTGCCGCCAGTAGCACCGCGAAAAGCTTCTCTTCCGCCACCGTCAGCCGTCGCTCCACATCTTCCAGCCGTGGCATTTTTTCTGCGCTCTCGATCTGCGCCGCCAACTCGCGCAACATTCTCGCCGTTTCCGTCGCCAGCGGTTTCGATGCCACGCCCACCCCCTCGGGCAATTTCGCCGCGTCCAACTCATCGGCATTTCTGCGCAGAAACCCGCAAATGTCCGCCGCCTCAAATCCCGCATTCCTCTTGCTTTTCCGCTCCGACTCCGGCGAAGCCGCGCCCACCGCGGCTTCTTTCATCTCTTCCGCCGCCCCCAGCACCTCCTGCGAGCAAAATCCCAGCCCGTTCACCCGCCGCACCTTCGAAGGCTTTTGCTCCCAATGATCGAACGTCGCATCGATGCCGCGCAGCACCGCCTCCAGCGGAATCCCTGCATCCTTCCAGGTTTCGATCAGCGCCCAGTCCAGCGTCGAAAGCAGTAGTCCTCCGCCTCGCCGGCGCAGAAAATGCTCCTCAATCTCGGTGAAATAGTTGAAGTAATTTTCCACGGCTGGCTCAGCGGGCTTTCATAGCGCTCTTTGAACTCCGCCCCGTAGGGGCTGGTGCTCCCGCTCCTGACGTCGACGGCGCATTCCGCTCCCATATAATCCGCAATCCCTCGAGCGTCAGCATGTTCTCGATATGTTGTATATACTTCGACGCCGTCCCGATCAGCGACGCCAGCCCGCCCGTCGCCAGCACCTTCGTATCCGGCCCCAGCTCCTCGATCAGCAGCTCCAGTATTCCGTCCACCAGGCCAAGGTATCCGTAATACAATCCCGACTGCACGCTCCCTACCGTAGTGGTCCCTATGATCCTCGATGGTTTCCGTATATCAACCCTTGGCAGCCGCGCCGTCCGCGAAAACAGCGCATCCGCAGAAATCCCGATCCCCGGACAAATCACCCCGCCCATATACTCGCCCTTCGCGCTCAAGCAATCGAACGTGGTCGCCGTCCCAAAGTCCACCGTGATGCTCGGCCCGCCATACTTTTCAAACGCCGCCACCGAATTCACAATGCGGTCCGCACCCACTTCCGCCGGATTCTCATACAGCACCGGCATCCCCGTCTTCACTCCCGGCCCAATGAACAGCGGCTTCGAAGCAAAATAGCGCTCGCACACCTGCCGCAGCGTCGAGTCCAGCGGCGGCACCACAGAAGAAATCACGATCCCCTCAATCGCCTTCACATCCAGGTTGTCCATGGCAAACAGATTCCGGAACAGCACTCCGTATTCGTCCACCGTCTGCGTCGCCACCGTCGCCACCCGCCAGTTCGCCACCAGCACTTCATAGCGCGGCGCCGTGACCTGCTTCCCTGCCGGCATCTTCGCCACTTTCGCGAAAACTCCCAGCACCGTATTCGTATTGCCCACATCAATGACCAGCAGCATTTTTTATCCGCACCGTTCCGCTCAGCACTGTCCGCAAACCTTGCGCCGTCCGCACCTGCAAAAACCCCCGCCCGTCCAAACCTTCCGTCGTCCCTTCAAAACTGCCGTTCTCTTCAATCCGCACTTCGCAACCGCGCACCGACCGCGATCTCTCCTCGAACCTCCGCAAAATCTCCTCCCGCGCATTCGCCTGCGTCACCAGTTGACCATACTCTCTGTCCACCGCCCTCAACAAAGCCGCGCACAACTCCACCCGCGACCACTCCGATCCCGTCGCCAGCCGCAGCGACGTCGCGCTCCCCGCCAGCTCCGCCGGAAAGCTCTCCTGGTTCACGTTGATTCCGAATCCTGCCACCACATGTTTCACCCGCGTCACTTCCGCATTCATCTCCGTGAGTATGCCGCAGAATTTTTTCCCTTCAATCAGCAAATCATTCGGCCACTTCAAATCCACCGCAACCCGCGGATCGATCTCATTCACTGCCGCCTCGACCGCCAGCCCCGCCGCCAGCGACAACACCAGCACCTCTGACGGCGCTAGCGCCGGCCGCAGCACCACCGAGCAGTAAATTCCCGCCGACCGCGCCGAGTGCCACTGGTTTGCCCCGCGCCCGCGCCCCGCCGTCTGCTGCTCCGCGACCAAAACCGATCCCTCCGCCGCGCCCGCCGCCGCCGCTTCCATCGCCGCTGTGTTCGTCGATCCGATCTTGTAATAATGATGGATCTTCTTGCCGAACAACGTCCCTGCCGCCAGCGGTTCCAGCACCTCCGCCAGCAACAGATCCGGCACCGCTTTCAGTTGGTACCCGGTCGCCGGATGCCCCGCGATCTCCACTCCCAGCGCCCGCAACTCTTGCACCAGTCGCCACACCTCCGACCGGCTGGTTCCAATCTCCGCCGCAATCTTGGTCCCGCTCACCACCACCGTGGCATAACTCATCAGCAGGCGAATGATCCCGCTCAAATGCGCGTCGGTCGGCGCCGGGCGCCGCTTTGCCATTCGCTTCTTCTCGCGGATTTTTTGGGTTTTCTTGATGCCGAGATTATGCCGCAACCCAGCTCCTGCCACAATCGCGCAGCCGGCGAGCCACTAGCTTGCCACAAACCGCATGCTCAAATCCGCCGCCGGAGCCGAATGGGTCAGCGCTCCCACCGAAATAAAATCCACTCCCGTCTCCGCGTACGCCCGCACATTCTCCAGCCGGATCCCGCCTGAAACCTCAATTGGGATGCGCCTTTCCAGCCGTGCACACCGCTCCACCGCCCGCTTCACCTCATCCACCGCCATGTTGTCCAGCAGGATCGCTTCCGCCCCATGCGTAATCGCCTGCTCCAGCTCTTCCATCGACCGCACTTCGATCTCGATCATCTGCTCGCCCCGGCGGTTGTGCAGCGCCCGCTCCAGCGCCGGAACCACCCCGCCCGCCAGCGCAATGTGATTGTTCTTGATCAGAATCCCCTGCGCCAAATCCAGCCGGTGATTATGCCCGCCCCCGCACAGCACCGCGTACTTGTCGAGCATTCGCAGGCCGGGCGCGGTTTTTCGCGTATCCAGTATCTTCGCCTTGGTCCCCGCAACCGCATCCACATATTGTCGCGTCAGCGTCGCAATCCCGCTCAGCCGTTGCATCAGATTCAGAATCACCCGCTCGCATGACAACAGCACCCGCGCATTGTGCCGTACGATTGCCACCGCTTGCCCTTTGCGCACCGGGACCCCGTCAAAAATCTCCATCGAAATCGTCACGTCATAGTGCGACGTCACCGTCCCATCGAGCGCCGCAAACACGTCCAGAATCCGCGCTACGCAGCCCGTCCCTGCAATAATGCAGTCCTGCTTGGCGATAATCGTCGCCGTCGCCCGTTGGTTCGGATCGATGCACGCATAGCTGGTCGCGTCCTGCGTGGCCCGGTCTTCAAGCAGCGCATTCTCCAGCAGCGCCGTAATTCGTCGGCTATTCCAGTCCATAATTCACTTTTCTTATTCGGGTGCTGGTTTTCGGGTGCCCCATTCCATCGCGTTCTGTGCGATTGAGTGGGGATTTTCGCCGTCTACAAACTAACTTGACACCAACTCGTGCAACTTACTTTCGGTCTTCTCTTTCAAAACCGCCAACTCCTGCTGCCGCTTCCGCAACCCCTCCACCACCTTCGCCGGCGCCTTCGCTAAGAACCCTTCATTCCCCAGCTGATGCTGTCCGCCCGCGATCTCCTTCTCGATCTTCTCCAGCTCTTTTTTCAAGCGCACACTCTCCGCCGCCACATCGATCTTTCTTTCATAGATCACATGCACGTCAAATCGTGCCGTATGCCTGGCGCCCGCCAGCTTGGCCAACGAACCATCCACAAACGCAATCTTCTCCACTCCACCCAGCCGCTCCACCGCGCCCTGGTTTTGCTCAATCAACTTGCGAATCGCCGGCTCGCCCGCATGCACCTCGATCGGCACCTTCACCTTTGGCTCAATCTTCAACTCCGCCCGCAAATTCCGCACGCTGACAATCAAATCCTGCACGATCGCCATCTCCGTCTCCGCCGCCAGATCAACCTGTCTCTCATCCGCCCGCGGATACGCCGCCAGCGCAATCGACTTCACCGGCGCCGCGCCCGCCCACATCGCCTGCCATATCTCTTCCGTTATAAATGGCATCACCGGATGCAGCAGCCGCAGCGCCCCATCGAATAAATTCACCAGATTGGCGCACGCCGCCCGCGCCGTATTCAAGTCCGCACTCTCCGCCAGCCGCGGCTTGATCAACTCCAGATACCAGTCGCAAAACTCGCCCCAGAAAAAATCGTAAATCCGATTCGACGCCTCATGAAACCGGTAGGTCTCGAGCGCCTCATTCACCTCCGCCGCTGTCCGGTTAAATCGCGAAAGGATCCACCGGTCTTCCAGCAGGCTGGCATCAAATCCCGCCACGCCCGCACTCGAACCCTCGTACGACGGCCGCAGCCCCGGTTCAATCCGGTCCACATTCATGAACATGAACCGCGCCGCATTCCAGATCTTATTCGCGAACGCCCGATATCCCTCGGTCCGGCTCTCATTGAACGCAATGTCCGTCCCCGGCGCAGCCATCGCCGCCAGCGTAAATCGCGTCGCATCCGTCCCAAACTTCTCAATCACGTTCAGCGGATCGACCACATTCCCCTTGGTCTTCGACATCTTCTGCCGGTCGGCGTCCCGCACCAGCGCGTGTATGTAAACCTTACGGAACGGCACGCTGTCATCTTTTCTGTCCGCCCACCCGCTCGCCTCTTTGATCGCCGGATCCTGCTTGTGCCCGTGCATGAAGTGGCAGCCAAACATAATCATCCGCGCCACCCAGAAAAATAAGATGTCGAACCCGGTAATCATCAGCGACGTCGGATAAAACACCTCTTCATCCCGCGTCCTCTCCGGCCAGCCCAGCGTCGTAAACGGCAACAGCCCCGACGAAAACCACGTATCCAGCACATCCGTATCCTGCTTCAACTCGCTTCCCCCGCACTTCGGGCAAGTCTTCGGCTCCTCGCGCGCCACAATCACTTCCCCGCAACTGCATTTCCACGCCGGAATCCGGTGCCCCCACCACAACTGCCGCGAGATGCACCAGTCATAGATATTCCCCATCCAGTTCAGCCAAATCTGCTGGTAATTCTCCGGAGCGATCGTAATCTCGCCGTTCCGCACCGCTGCAATTGCTACTTTGGCCAGCGGCTCGATCTTCACAAACCACTGTTCCGAAAGTCGCGGTTCCACCACCGTCCCGCACCGGTCGCACTTCCCCAGCGCCAGCGTGTGCTCCTTTTCACCCACCAGCAACCCCTGCAACCGCAAGTCCTCCAGCACCCGCTTCCGCGCCGCGTACCGGTCCATCCCCGCATACGGCCCGGCATTCTGATTCATCTGCGCGTGCTCATCCATCACATCGATCTGCGGCAAATTGTTTCGCAGTCCTGCCTGAAAGTCATTCGGATCGTGCGCCGGCGTCACCTTCACCGCGCCCGTCCCAAACTCCGGCTGCGCCAGCTCATCGGTAATTATCGGGATCGCCCGGTTCATCAGCGGCAGCATCACTTTTTTCCCATGCAGATGCTTGTACCGCTCGTCTTTCTCGTTCACCGCAACCGCCGTGTCCCCCAGCATCGTCTCCGGCCGCGTCGTCGCCACCGTAATAAACTCATCCGTCCCCACCACCGGATACTTGATCTCCCACAACTTCCCCGCAACCTCTTCGTGCTTCACCTCCAGATCCGAAATCGCCGTCTCGCATCGCGGACACCAGTTCACAATGTATTTCCCGCGATAAATCAACCCCTCCTCATACAACCGCACAAAAACTTCCCGCACCGCGCGCGACAGATTCTCATCCATGGTGAAATATTCGCGGTCCCAATCCACCGACGCGCCCAGTCGCTTCATCTGCTCCAGAATTTTCCCGCCGTAAAGCCGCTTCCACTCCCACACCCGCTCAATAAATTTCTCGCGCCCCAGCTCTTGGCGTTTTTTCCCTTCGCTCGCCAGTTGCCGCTCCACCATCAGTTGCGTCGCGATGCCCGCATGGTCCGTCCCCGGCAGCCACAGCGTCACAAAACCGCGCATCCGGTGCCAGCGAACAACAATATCCATCTGCGTCTGCTCGAACATGTGCCCCATGTGCAGTGACCCCGTCACATTGGGCGGTGGCAGCAGCAAAGCAAACACCGGCCGCACACTTGGATCTCGACCTTCTTGCGAGGGCACAGCTGTCTTGCCGCCCTGGAAATCTTCTCGGGAGGGCACGACTTTAGTCGCGCCGCCTTGGAGAGCTTTTCGGGAGGGCACGGCTTCAGCCGTGCCGCTAGACGCTCCCAACGACGGGGCTTTAGCCCCTGCGGCCCCCGGCGTATCCACATGAAAGATCTTTTCCTTGACCCAATACTCCGCCCAGCGCTTTTCAATCGCGCCCGGCTCGTACGCTTTGGGTAGTTCGTGAGGCATAGAAGAGAATCTTTGATAATAATTGCGCCCGGAAAACCCGGTCAAACCGCGGCGCCTCGTTGTGTCTCCGAGTCCCTCCCTGCTTCCGCTGCGCCCTCTGTGTTAACGCCTTTGACTTTCACTTCTGCATTCTTCCTCCTCACTTCTGTTTTCCCCTACTTCCGAGTTCTGCATTCTCACTTCTAACTTGTACATTCGCCTTGCGCCTTCGCGTGCCCTTTGCGGCCTTTGCGATTCCGGGGTTGCCCTAAAGCGCCCCCGAGGCAAGCCTTAGCTTCGACCCAACCCGCCCACACACCCGCTCTTACTGACGACTGAGGACTGAGGACCGACGACTGAGGACTGAGGACTGACGACTGAGGACTGAGGACTGACGACTGATTTACCAACGGCTGCCGACCGATTTTTGACGCGCGTGCTCCCTTAAGGCCCTTATTAAGCTTCAATTTTTCGCCGATTCGTTGTCAATCATTCCCGCCATGCAATCAGCCGGCTCTTCCCAAATTGGGAACCATACGCCGTGCCTCACCAGACGCGTTGTTTACTATAAAGGTAACATGACAGGGATGTAACCTCTTTGTTATCTAGATTTTGATATTTAACTCGTTTGCTATCAATAGGTTACTAAATATGCCCGGTTCCCATGTGAATAGAATCAATAATTTACAAGGAAAATGAGGAGGGGGTATACCGCGCCCTACGCGGTCTGGCCTTGGCGTCTGGACCACCAATGCAGCAGCCATCCGATCGCCCCAGCCGCCATCACCACCAACACCACCGTAAGATGCTTGCTAAAGATATTTACTGCAATATGAACAACATCCGGGCCAAACTCCAGCGTCAGCACCGCCAGAGCCAGGAAGCGAACCATCCTCCCACAAAACACCGCCAGCAGAAACCGCCAGAAGCTCATTTCGCAGACAGCCGCCGCTAACACAAACAATTTAAAGGGAGTAGGTGGCGGCAGCATGGCCGGAAACATCAGCGCCCAGAAGGGATGTTTATCGAACGCCGAATGAATTTTTTCGAACCGTTGCGCCGGAATCCGCTTGCGCAGCAGGTTCTCGCCCCCAATGTATCCAATAACATAGATAACAATGCTGCCAATCGCCGACCCCAGCGCCGCGCTCACCGCATACCACAAAAAACGCGGGCGATCGTTGTAAACATACCCAGCAACCACCACATCCATCGGGAGGCCGATAAAACCGCCGTCCAGCATGGCCACGACCATCACACCCCACGCCCCCAACGGCTTGAGCAGCGCCCACAGGAACGCAGAGTACCTGGCCAGCAGGTGCTTTATGTTATTCAAAACACGCCTATTTTCCCTGTATGACGCCGCAGGCGATGCGGTCCCCGGAGTTGCCGGAAGGATCCGTCTTCATGTCGTCGGCTTTGGCGTGAATCATCAGGGCCGTCCCCCCATTAGAAAATAACGAATGCTTGTCCGTCCCCCCGTTGAGGTTCACGTCGTTATCCGAGACCGTGGCCTTGGCTTTGCCCTTGGCGTCGACCGTAAAGTTCAGCATGTCGCCGGCGTGATGGCCGTCGGGGCTCTGCAAGCCGTGCTTTTTTCCTTCAGGATTGAAGTGCCCCCCGGCAGATTTAAAATCGGGGCCCTCACACTTCGCCGTTTGATGGAAGTGAATAGCGTGCTCTCCGGGCGGTAAGCCGTGAAGATCGAGTTTGACCTCAACCCCTTGGCCCATCGGCGAAATTTTGGCGGAGCCGACAGGCTTGCCCTGCGCATCTTGCATGACGACTTTGAGGCTCTTGGCAGCAGCCACCGACACAAACGCACATAGTACAAGGGGCAGGCATACTCTAAACAAATGATTTGTCTTCATAGCGCGGATTATACACGCGCCAGCGAGCGCCATGGCCCGAACCTAGCAAAGGACTGCCAACGGTTGAATTCTCGCTACGGCGCAACCATGAATACAGTTCCGCAGCCAGTGGCACCACAATGGGAGCCGCCATACGGCGTGGTGCCGTAATAATTTCCGCCTTCCTGGAGCAGAGATCCAAAGTAGGGCCCATAGCCACCGCTGCTTTTATTTTGGAAACTGTAAGTCAGCCATTCCTGCCAGACACCACTCACCTCGTCGATACCGAAGACTGTTCCCCAACTGCCCTTCGTGCCTCCCGCCGACGTCGTGCCTCTCAGTTTGCCACCATTCAGAACCAATCCGGCATAGGGATTGGCACCATCGCCGGCCTTGCCGAAGTTATGCAGAATCTTCTCGCTCCAGCTCTTGGAGCCAGCGCTGAGCTCGAAGGCTGTACCTCCCTGGAATGTCCCGCCAGAAACGGTGGTTCCGTACAGGTTCCCCACGCCATCCATGATCAAGCCGGCGGCCGGCTGCGTCCCGTCCTGGCCATTCGGCTGGAAACTATAGATCAGGCTCTCATTCCATGCGCTGCCACTGGGCTTGAGTTCATAAACCGTTCCGGCTGCATAAGCCCCGCCGCCGAAAGTTGTTCCATAGAGATTTCCCGAGGCGTCGAACATCAATCCTGAATAAGGCCACATGCCATCGGAGTTGGCTTGGAAGCTATGCAGCACCGTCTCCGTCCACTGTCCTTTTGCTTTTGGCGTCAGCTTGAAAACTATCCCGCATCCGTCGGTGCAGTAACCAGTTCCCCCTGCAACAGCTGTGCCGTAGAGATTCCCAGAAGAATCGAAGATGACTCCTCCAACCGGAGAGGATCCCTGCGATGCGTGCAGCGCATACAGCAGCCGCTCCGTCCACTGGCCTTTGCTGTTTTGGCTGAGCTCGAACACAGTGCCCTCGCCGTACCCTCCTCCTGTGTATGTAGTGCCGTAGAGGTTGCCACTGGCATCGAAGATGACGCCGGCATAGGGCTCACATCCGTCGCCGTTACCTTTAAAGCTGTACAGGATGGTTTCGCTCCACGAACTCCCGCTGGGAGAAAGCTCAAACACAGTGCCGCAATTCGAGATCCCGCCTAACGCTGTGGTACCGTAGAGGTTGCCCTGTGCATCAGCGATTAGGCCGGCATAAGGAATTTGGCCATCGCTGCCGTTGTTGCCGAAGCTATAAACAACTTGTTCGGATGAGGCCGAAGTGGGCACAACCGCGACAAAAATAAGGATGAAAATGAAAGCGGAAATTGCACTTACAGACCGCGCCCCGCAGGCTGATTTCGGTGGCATCGGGAACTACCTCCTAATACACAGAAAATTGGCTAAACCCTTGCGCGACAATCCATTAGGAGAGTCTCTCGTGTACGACTTAATGAGAAGAAAGTACACTAGCCCCGCGTTGACGGTCAAGGATAAACTTCCTGCTTTTTCGTCAAAAGTTCCAATTCCGGAAAAATGCATTGTGGAAATCATTCCTCGCCGGCGCTGCGAGTACAATTTCGCCTCGCAAGCACAACCCCATCCATCAGATACAATTCCCCTTCGATGCTTCGTTACTACACCGCGGGCGAATCACACGGCGAGTCAATTCTTGCCTTTCTGTCCGGCATGCCGGCCGGACTGAAAGTTGACGGCGCATTCCTCGACCGCGAACTTTGGCGCCGCCAGCAGGGTTACGGCCGTGGCGGACGAATGAAGATCGAACACGACAGCGCCCACATTCTTTCGGGCGTACGGCACGGTCATACCATCGGTTCGCCAATTGCGATCGAACTCGAGAATAAAGACTGGAGGAATTGGACCGAATCCCTGCCGGTCGAGCCCGGTGATCCTGCAAAACACAAGCACGTGGCATCGCCACGGCCTGGGCATGCAGATCTGGCGGGAGCATTAAAGTACAATTTTCCCGAAGCCCGATATGTGTTGGAACGAGCTTCGGCGCGTGAGTCCGCGGCACGCGTGGCCATGGGCGCGCTGGCAAAATTATTTCTGCGTGAACTCGGCATGGAAGTGCTAAGTCATGTCGTCGCCGTGGGCCGAGCGACGGTGAAAAGCGATGTCGCGTGGCCAGCGATTGAAGAGCTTTTTCGGCAGGACACAATCTTGCTGAACTGTGCGGATTCATCGACCGAAGCGCTTATGAAAGAAGAAGTGGACAGCGTATTGAAGACAGGAGATTCTGTCGGCGGAGTATTTGAGGTCGTCGCGCATGGCGTGCCACCGGGTCTTGGAACCTACGCTCAATGGGATGAACGCCTCGACGCGCTATTGGCAGGCGCCGTCATGTCGCTGCAGGCGGTGAAAGCAGTCGAAATTGGCGCGGGCATCGCCGCAGCGTCTTCTCCCGGGTCAGCCGTGCATGATGAAATTGGACACCAAAAGTCGGCCGGCTTAAGCGGCTTCACACGCAGTCGAAATAATGCCGGCGGCATTGAGGGCGGCGTATCAAACGGAGAAGAACTTCGCGTGCGCGGATACCTCAAGCCGATTTCGACTCTGCGACGCCCATTGCAATCCGTGGATTTTACGACGCGTGAGCCAGTGAAGGCTGCCTACGAGCGGTCGGATGTGTGCGTCGTTCCGGCCGCGGGTGTGGCTGCGGAAGCGATGGTCGCTCTGACGCTGGCGCGGTGCGCGCTGGAAAAATTCGGCGGAGATTCCATGGTTGAGATCGAAAGAAATTTTCGCGGTTATCTTGAGCAACTGAGAAACTACTAGCCACTCACAATTCCATGATCTATCCCATCGTAAAGTTTGGAAACCCGGTGTTAGAAAAACCAGCCGAGCCGGTGACGGTTTTTGACGAAGAATTGAAGAAACTGGTCGAAGACATGTTCGAGTCGATGTACGAAGCCAAAGGCGTTGGCTTGGCTGCGCCACAAATCGGCATCTCGAAACGCTTGGCCGTTATCGACGTCACCTTCAAAGAAGATCCGCACGCCAAGCTGGTTTTGGCCAACCCGCAGATCATCCACACCGAAGGCAAGCACCGCCAGCAGGAGGGATGCCTGAGCATTCCGGAGTTTCGCGAACCGGTGACACGGGCAAAGAAAGTTACCATCCGGGCTCAGGATGTGAACGGAAAATGGTTTGAAAAAACCGGCGAAGATCTGCTCGCTCGCGCATTCTTGCATGAAACCGATCATCTGAACGGCAAACTCTACATCAGCCACATCAGCGCACTGAAGCGCGATCTGATCAAACGCAGAATCAAGAAGATGATCAAAGCCGGAGAATGGTGAGAATTGAGTAATTTGGTAATTTGTAATTGGGTAATTTGAAAAAGCAACTTGCCCGATTACCCAATTTCACAATTGCTCAATGGATTCTTCTCTCAATCTGGTGTTCTGCGGCACGCCCCGCTTTGCCGTGCCCACGCTGGAAGCCTTGGGGATGGCCGGCTTTCGTGTGCAACTGGTTGTTACCCAGCCCGATCGCCCACGCGGGCGGGGGATGGAACTGGCCTTTTCAGCGGTAAAGGAATCCGCATTACGACTTGGCTTGCCGGTGATGCAGCCGGAGAAAATCAAGCACAACGAAGACTTCCGCGTGCGGCTGAGCGACTTGCACCCCGACGCCATCGTCGTTGTCGGCTATGGACGCATTGTTCCACAATGGATGCTTGATATTCCGAGATTCGGGAACATAAATCTTCACGCCTCAATGCTGCCGAAATATCGCGGCGCAGCACCCATTCAATGGGCGATCGCTCGCGGCGAATCCGTCACCGGCGTCACCACCATGGCGATCGACGCCGGGCTCGACACCGGTGATATCCTGCTGCAAAAACAAATTGCGATTGAGCCGCAGGATACCTCCGAGACCCTTGGTCCGCGGTTGGCCATGGCAGGTGCGGACCTGATGATCGAGACCTTGCTCGGTCTCACGGCCGGGAGCGTGCGTCGGACGCAGCAGGACAGCGCAAAAGCAACGCTCGCGCCGATTCTCACCAAAGAAGATGGACGAATGGATTTTTCGCGGACCGCGCCAGAGAACCTCAACCGTCTGCGCGGTTTTCAGCCATGGCCGGGAGCCTACACGACGTTTCGCGGAAAGCCGTTAAATGTGTGGCAGGCGCAACCCTCCGACGCGCGCGTGAATGCCGCGGAACTGTTCGTCGATCACGATCGCCTCATCGTGGGATGTGCGCATAACACCTCGCTCGAACTTCTGGAAGTCCAGCCCGAGGGCAAAAAGCGCATGCCGGCAAAGGCTTTCATCCAGGGCTACCGGCCAAAAAGCGGAGACAGACTTGGCTAAAAGCTTTGTGTTCGCGCAAAACCCACCCTTCGCACAAGCTGGGACTGATCGCTGATGCCCATCTCTCCGGCGCGGGTTGCGGCTTTCGAGATCTTACTTCGCATTGACCGCGAAGACTCCTACGCGTCGGAGCTTCTGCACGCAGCCCGGTACGCGAGGCTTTCCAGTGTCGATCATGGTTTGGCTACAGAACTGGTCATGGGCGTACTGCGCTGGCGGTCGATACTCGATTCGCATATAGCGTCAGCATCATCACAACAACTTTCACGCCTCGATCTGGAGGTTCTTACAGCCTTGCGAATCGGTTGTTATCAGTTAATGTTCCTGGATCGCGTCCCACGGCACGCGGCAGTGAACGAAAGCGTCGAACTGGTCAAGCGCGCACGAAAACGATCGGCTGCCGCGTTCGCGAACGCTGTCTTGCGAAAGCTGGCCAAGGTCACAATACAGCCACCGGACATCGGTGTGGCGGAGAGACCCACGGAACTGGCCGCGGCATCGGCTCATCCTGCGTGGCTTGTGGATCGATGGATTTCCGCCTATGGTTTCGAGCGTACTCGCGAGCTTTGCGAATATGATCGCCAGACTCCAGTCACCGCGCTCAGAGTTCCCAGCTCTGAAATAGAACGGGAACTAGCCAGCGAAGGCATCACGCTCGAACCCGGAAGCCTGCTGGCGACATCACGCCGCGTAATATCGGGCGACGTCACCAAAACAAAAGGCTTCCGCGCCGGCCAAGTCACGATTCAAGACGAAGGCTCTCAGTTGGTGGGCCTTCTCGTCGGCCAGGGCAACCGTATTTTGGATGGCTGCGCCGCTCCAGGTGGAAAGACCCGCATTATGGCGCAACAGAATCCCGGTGCCACAGTGGTTGCGGCAGAACTGCACCCTCACCGGGCGCGCCTTATGCGAGACCTGGTTCGGGAAAAGAACGTCTGCGTCATCGTCTCCGATATACGAAAGCTTCCGTTCGTGGCGGACTTTGACCGCGTCCTGATCGATGCACCTTGCTCCGGCACCGGCACGCTGGCGCACAATCCCGAGATCAAGTGGCGGATAGAAAAGGAAAAACAGAAAGACGCCCATCTGAGTAAGTTGCAAACGCTTCAGATCGACATTCTCAAGTCGGCAATGCGCCACGTCGCCCCGCGCGGCAGAATCGTTTATTCCACCTGTTCGCTCGAGCCGGAAGAAAATGAACAGGTCATCGACAAGGCCGCAGAGGGCGAGTCTATCTTTCGCGTGATCAACTGCAGGGATGAACTGCAACGTCTCGCTGCGGAAAGACTGCTCATCTGGCCGGATCTCGACTCGCTCATCAGCGGGCCTTACTTGAGAACCATCCCCGGCGTTCACCCCTGCGATGGCTTCTTCGCCGCGATCTTGGAACGAACGATCTAGAGCTCAGTCGAGATCGCCCATGGCGCACGCGCCCGGGCCGCGCGGATCGCCGCAACTGCCGCAAGCCCCAGCCGAGCTTCCAGCCGTAGCCGAACCGCCCTTGGCTGATACTGCAAATACGGAAAGCTGCGGCGCGAGCTTCTTGCTATGGCACTTCGGGCACTCCGCTTTGTCGCGGCCAAATACCAGCGCCTCAAATTCGTGATCGCATTCTTTGCAGATGTACTCAAAAATTGGCATGGCAACTCCAAATATTTTCTAAGCATTATTTAAAATCAAGCAGTGCGGACTCCGCAAACCGAAATGACCTTTGTCCCTCGCCGCTTCCTCAACGGCGGACACCGGCAGACGCTCGCAAGTTTCTTCCTGCAGCGCCGTATTGATTTGCCGGCCAGTGAGAAGCGTCTCGTCGAAGTCGAGCCTGGCGTAAGAGTGCTGTGCCATTGCCATTGGCAGGCTGACCGTCGAAACGCGCTGACCGTAATCGTGGTCCACGGGCTTGAGGGATCGAGCGATTCCTCCTACATGGAAGGCATCGCTGCGAAAGGTCATGCTCTGGGAATGAACGTAATTCGATTCAACCAGCGCAACTGCGGAGGCACCGATTCGCTCTCTCCCACGCTCTACCATTCCGGCCGCTCGCAAGACATTGCCCGCGCGGTCGAACACTTCATCGAGCACGACCAGATCTCGCGTTTCGCGCTGGCCGGTTTTTCCATGGGCGGCAACCTCGTCATGAAGCTGGCTGGCGAGTGGGGGAGCTACGGTCCAGATCGATTTCGTGCCGTAGTGGGCGTCTGCCCGGCACTGGATTTGGCCGCATCGGCCGACGCTCTCCATCTGCCGCACAACCGCCTGTACGAAGTTTATTTCTTATGGAAGCTGCGGCGACGGCTGTTGGCGAAAGCGCGGCACTTCCCCGAAACGTTCGATCCCGCACGCCTGCAGGGCGTCAAAACCCTTCGCGATTTCGACGACAAAGTCACGGCGTTTTACTCAGGATTTGCCGGCGCCTCGGATTACTACGCTCGCGCCGCGGCCGCCAACGTCATCGATCGGATCGCGGTTCCAGCGCTGATCCTGCACGCCGCCAACGATCCTTTCATTCGTCTTCAGCCCGAAACCCGGTCGAAGATCCATGCCAACCCCAACATTCAGTTTGAAGAAACCCAAGACGGAGGGCACTGTTCGTTTCTGGCTGCGCCCAAAAACGGCGACGACGGACGCTGGGCGGAGAATCGGGTGCTGGAATTTCTTCGAAGATTTCAGCAATGCTAAAAGATTTTCAGGCGGATCACCAGATACTTCTTCGGATCCTGCCGCACTGCCTGGATCAGTTGACGCGCCTCGACAATCGTTGCATTCGAGTTGTCATACAACGCAGGATCCTTCAGGAATTTTCCCGCAGTGCCTTGACCGGCCTGAAGATCAGTCGAGATTTCGGAGAGCTTGCTCATGGTATTGCGCAATTTGTCGGCAAACTCCTGATCATTCATCAGCATTCCGACCGTACCTTTGCCGGAGTTCACCTTGTCGGTAATCTGGTTCACGCTGCCAATGGCTTTGTTGGCATTGTCGTAAAGCGCGGGATCTTTCAGCAGTTTGCCCGCCGAGCCTTTGCCCGCATTCAGGTCGTCGATGATCGCATTGAGCTTGGTGATTGTTCCGTTCGCATTGTTGTAAAGTTCATCGCTGGTGAGCAGTTTCCCCAGGCTGCCTTTACCATTGCTCACGTCGTTGGCTAGCGCCTGAAATTCGCCGAGCGTCGTGTTCAACCGGTTATAAAGCGTAGGATCGTAAATCAGCGCGCCAAACGAACCTTGTCCGCTTTCCACGAACGCCAATATCCGATCGACGCGCTTTTCCAGCGAATCCAGATTCTGCAGCGTGCTCTGGCTGGCGCGCACAACATCCTGAATCTGCGGCGTGTCCTGCGTTGCCAGCACGTCGCCGCTTGCCGCCTCCGGCCCGTGCGCTTGCGAACTGTTAATATCGATGTAGGTCTCGCCCAGCACACCCGCCGTGGCGAGCATGGTCACAGAATCCTTGCGCAGGTTCGCCTTGTATTTGGTGATGACCTTCATGGTCACTTGCACCGGCGTCAGTTTGCGTGAGGGCTCGGAAACCACGTGAATCCCGGTGACATTGCCGATGTCCACTCCCTGCAGACGCACTGGCGCTCCCACAGTCAGACCGCCCGCGTTATCAAAATATGAGATCAGGATGATCTTCGGCGTAAAAATGCCGCCCGTGCCGCTCATCAGCAGAATCAGCACGCCCAGCGTGACGCTGGCCGAGATGACCACGATTCCCACCTTCAGTTGAGACCACTTCAACTGTTGTTGGCTAGGCACCGGCTCTCCATACGAGTGTTGTCGGAAGCATGGTTCGAGTGGTCAAGCGTAAGCGATGAATGCATCATAGCAGACCAATTGCAACTCGCACGATCATTGCAGTCGGGGATGCAACGTGGGAAACAGCAGAAGCGCCAAAACATAAGCCGCCACCCCGCACAGCAAAGTCACGTTCAACCCATATTGGATGGCAACGACCATGGCGAGAACCGACCCCAGCACACTTGACCCGGCATTCAGCGCCCACGCCCACTCAATCGCGTTGTGGGATTGCTTGCCGGATGGTTGCCGCTCACTCAAAATGCGCAGTCCCGTGGGGAAAGGCATGCCCATCGCGACTCCCAGTGGAATCAGCAAAACCGCGCTGACCGCCAGTTTTGCTGGAAATGGCAAGCCTACTAGCGCGCTGAGAAGACCCGGCAGAGCCACAACGTACAGCCCCAGAACGCCCGCCACAGATAGAAGAACAATTTTGATCTTTCCGGAATTGCCAAGCCAACGCCGCGAAACCAAACTCCCCGCGCCGCTCGAAAGCAGAAGCAAAAACACAACCACCGTCAGCGCATAAATCGGATGACCCAAAAACAACACGAAACGTTGAATAAAAGCAATCTCCACCAGAATGTAACCGAGCCCGACCGCGACGAAATACAACAATTGCACGGGGCGCTGCGCCTGGCCACTCGCGAACATCAGAGGAACAATCAGGAATGCCAGTACCGCCAGCACAGAGATGACCAGCACCATCAGCAGAACCGCTACGCCCAGATTCACCTTCCAATCGATCCCCGAGATCAACCCTTCGTGATGCACGATTTGTGACAACTTTAGGGTGAAGAAGAAGAATGGGGCATCGTCATCAACCGGCGCGACGTTATACGGATAACGCCGCGCAAACCCATACGCGTCATTGCTCGCAATCAGCTGCGAAAAGGGATTCGCTTGCGGACTCGAAGGAAGATGTAACGCCGCCAGCGACGTATATTTCTTCAAATGTTCGGCAACCGCCTCTTCCTCTTCCGGGGTGAACGCGCTTTTCTTCGCCAGCACCACCACCGCGATGCCATCGGCGTTCAACGCCCCCTGCGACACCACCATGAAATTCCGCGACGGATCCGAAACTCCCAGCCGATGCAACGCCTCCATCGCAACTGATACCACGCGCAGCGCCTCGCGCGGCTGGCGAAACTCCCAACGCGTGATGGCAATCATCCCATCCGGCTTCAAATGCTCGAAATATTCGCGAAAAGCATTCACCGTATAAAGATTGTTTTCGCTCAGCGCGAACGCACCCGCTGCCGTCGAAGCCCACGTATCCACCAGCGTCATCTGCACCACATCGAAATTCTGCTGCGCATTCCGCACAAACGAACGCCCGTCGGTTACGTGCACGTGCACTTCGGGCCGATCATAAAGTCGGTACGAGTAATCCGCGTAACGCCCGCGCATGATCGTGTCGGCGATAATAGGATTAATTTCAATGCAGGTGACGTTCGCGCTGCCATTCGCAACCGCGCGCAGAACGTCGACCCCACCTCCCGGGCCAATGATCGCGTAATCGCCATGCGGGCGAAGAACATTCGCCAACGCCGGCGGCGCGGCCATCAGATTCTTCTCCCAGCCCGAACCATGCCACTGATTAAGGTCCGCATTCATGATGTAAGTGGACGCGTCCGCGTCGATGACAATGGCTTTACCTTGCCCCTGACGGTCCACTTCCACCCGCGAAATGGCATTCCAGCGCGCAAACTCCACCCATGACCGGTCGCGCAGCAATCCCTTGGCGTAGATAACGTCAATCCAGCGTCCTGAAAAATTCATGGCGATCAGAACCGCCAGCAACCCCGCCACCAACAACGCAAGTTTGCGGAGCCTCGTGGCTCCCGCCCAAATCGCCCCCGCCAGAACCGCAGTCAGCGCCGAGAAAAGCACCGCATTGGGGCCGCCAACGAAATTCAACAACGGCACCACCGCCAGGCAAGCCAGTGCGCCGCCAATTAAATCCGCACCATAAAGCCGAGGAATGTGCGCCGACTCCCGCGCAAACAAAACCGAAAACTCCAGCCCAGTCACAAAAAATGGAACGGCGGCGACCAGATAAATCGCCGTTAACCGCAGAAAGTTGCCGCCAGAAAGCTCAAGCGACACTGGCACGTGCAACACCACTTCCAGAGCAGCCGGAATTACAACGCCATTGGCTACACACAACGCACCAACCAGCCATCGCGTTTCGAATCGCGCCAGCCAGGTTCTTCCCAGATACGCGAACACTCCTCCGGATCCCAGCCCGAGCAGCGCAATCGAAATCGACAAGAACGCGAAGTGATAGAACAGCACCACCGAAAAAATTCGTGTGAGGGCCAGTTCCAGCAGCAGGGCAGAAAAGCTGGCCAGCGCGATGCCGGCCATCAGGCCCGACGGAAATTCAGATTCTCGGCTGCTGATTTCAGACAGTGTCTCACTCGCGGCTGACATAGCTCGGGAATGGGACAGTCTAACAGGAAATTTTGGGGCCGCACGATTGGCTGCCCCGGCACGCAATTAACCACAACTACGGTTTCGCCGGACAACTGTAAGTCGGCACCGCAACCAGCCCGCCGAATGCGCGATCGTTATTGACGATCGAGTACGGCGAATTCCTCAGTTCGCTCAGCGTTTTATATCTTGTAGCGAAGGCCCCGACCGATTCCATTTTGTTCACTTCAGAAACGAACAACTGGCCCCCGCTCTCACTCGTTGCCAAGCCCAGAGCGTACGATCCCGGATCTCTCAAACCGTAAATGTGCGAAAAACTCAAATTGCCGGAGTTGCTGACCGCCAGCACCGATATCTGGTTCGACTGATTGCCGGTCACATACAGCTTGTTCTGATCCGAACTCAAGAGCACATTGTTGGAGTTCTCGCCCTGCGTATCCGTAAAGTTGTCGATCTCGCTCAGCACTCCGTTCGTCAGATTGAACACTTCCACTTGCGTGGTCGCGGCCGCATCGCCGAAGAAGATGTATTCGCTGTTGCAGTCAATGTCGATGCCTGCCGTCGCCCCTTGCGCTTCAAACGGACCCTGCTCGGTAATCTGGTTGGTCGAGTAGTTGATCTTGAACGCGTCCACCGGCCCCAGATAGCTCGCAATCAGGTGGCTATTGTTCGGCGTGACCTTCAGGTCGACCGGCGAATAACTCAGCGCCACCGTGTTGAGAAAAGTCAACGAGCAGTTGGACGCGACCTTCATCACGCTGATATTTTTGAACCGCGAATTCCCTGCGAACAGCAACTCGCCTTTTCCCTGCGCCAGGCTGATTCCCTCCGCTTGATCGCCGGATTCACCGTCGGAGAACGGTGATCCTGAAACCGCCGTCAGATGGCCGTTTTGCACATTGATCTGGAACGCAGCGATCGTGCTGCTTCCATTGTTCGATACGAACAGGCACCAGTTCGCGCTGGTTTGCGCCGCCACAATCGCCTGCGATCCGTAATAACTGCCTTCGCCCGACCCGTTGCCGCCCGTCGAATAACTCTTCAACACCGAAATCGCACCGTACTGATTCGTGCTGAGCGCAGTGGTACTGTTTCCGCTGGCGATGTTGTCGTTAGTGTAAAGATACTGCTGCGCAACCGCCGAAACACAAGCTGACACCACCCATGCCGCCACAAGCAAATACAGCTTCCAGGAAAGTTTGTTCATGGTTCCAATCACTCCGCGGCGTGACCCACGTCGCTCTCAACCTCGTGTTTGCAGAAATTCGCCTTCGACCGGCAGTTCCGGCCCATCAGGATTGGAGGGAGGTTTTTCTTGGCGCCACATGCCAACCCGGCGCCCCTTACCACAGGTTAGAACCTAGAACACGCGCAATCGCCTGTCAATGGCCCAATCTGGCGAAATTCGGGCAAATCAAAGCGAGGATTTACGCGAATCCGGCCACTGTCCAAAAACCCTTCAGAAACTGAAAAAGGCGGCCTTTGCAGGCCGCCTTTATCGAATTTTCCTTCAGCTCAGTGGTTAGACACCCTTGACGTTTTCCGCTTGCCACCCTTTCGGGCCCTTGACTACGTCAAACTGGACTTGCTGACCTTCCTGCAGGCTGCGGAATCCGTTTGCCTGAATCGCCGAGAAGTGCACAAACACGTCCTCGCCGTTCTGGCGACTGATAAAACCATACCCCTTCGCGTCGTTAAACCACTTTACTGTTCCTGTTTCCATGGTGATGCTTTTGTTCCTTTTTCTTTAGATGTGCGCTGAAGTTCTCGCCGGACTTCTGCAGGCAGGTCACGCTGGGTTAAGCAGATGCTGCGTAATGCAAAAACCGCAAAGATCAAACGCAACAGCATTATAGCCCACCATTTGTAAAGAAATCTATGATTATTTTGGCGTGGTGATCGTAAGTAACTGATTCTCGGTTGTTTAGCCGGGGTCGCCCCACCCCAGTCGAAGCTAACTTATTCAAACATAAAGGCTCTAGATTTGGGCAGCGGTGCGGTTTGGTCGTCATCCTTGAGCGAGCGCTCGTTGCGAAGTGAAGGACCTGGGCGAGCCGCGCCATATTTCGCCGTTTTTTTGCGAAATAATAACGCCGCGTATGGCTCACAACCTTGCTTAAACTGCACCACTGCCTCAATCCCCACGAAGGCAAAATTGCGAACACGTGATCTTCTTCGCCACCCGCTATCTCAACCGGACATATCATGTGCTACCGACAGACAGCGGCGGGCCGTTTGACAAACACTACATCCGCCCCTATGCTGCTCGCGAAGCGGTAAGCCCCCTATGTTTGTTGCCTTCAGGGCGATCACATTCTCCACGCTTTTCGTCGCCCTTCTTCTTGTCTATCTTCCAGCGCGCGTTCTGGCGCGCTCTGGGATAACCCGCCCCGAATCCTTCGGCAGCGCTCAGGTCGTCGGAATCATCGTAACTGCGCTGGGCACGGCAATTGCGTTATGGTGCATTGTGACCTTCATTTCGATCGGCAAAGGCACGCCCGCGCCCTTTGACCCGCCGCGCCGTCTCGTCGTTCGTGGGCCCTACCAGTTCGTGCGGAATCCCATGTATATCGGTGCTGTAGTTGCCTTGTCTGGCGCAGCCTTGTTTTACCGATCCATCGCTCTCTTGCTCTACGGAGTCGGGTTCCTGGCCATTTCGCATGTTTTTGTGGTTCTGTACGAGGAACCCGCGCTGCAGCGGACATTCGGAAACGATTATGACGACTACCGCCGCCACGTCCACCGATGGTGGCCGCGTCTGCACCTCAGTTGACAGGCTGCGGATCAACCTGTGCTCATCGCTCAAGCCTGCCTTCCCACAAACCGCCGTTCTCCGGTAAACTAGATTTTTGGGCCTAGTGTGCGGCACGCATATGCTCTGCCTGCTTCCGCCGCCGACCAGCAATCCTTAAGGAGATTTACTGAGTTATGTCGATTCCTGCCACCCAGCTTCGGCCGGGCATGATCATCAAGCACAACAATGACCTGCATTCCGTCTTCAGCGTCGAGCACCGTACTCCCGGCAACCTGCGCGCCTTCATTCAGGCCAAGCTGCGCAATCTCCGCACCGGAGCCATGTTCGAGCACCGCTTCCGCTCACCCGACCCCATCGACAAAATCACCGTCGACGAAATCGAGATGGAATATCTCTACAATGACGGCGACAGCTACTACTTCATGGACACCACCAATTACGAGCAGACCCATCTGACCCGCGAGATCCTTGGAGGCGCCGTCGATTACCTTATTCCCAATCTGCAGATCCGAGTCGAATTCTTCGACGGTAAAGCCGTCGGCATCGAACTGCCGCAAACGGTCACGTTGACCGTGGTCGAAACCGAGCCCGGCCTGAAGAGCGCGACCGCTTCCAGCGTCACCAAGCCGGCCAAAACCGACACCGGACTCGTCGTCCAGGTTCCGCCTTTTATCAATGAAGGCGAAAAAATCAAGGTCGACACCGCCGAAGGCGTCTATCTGTCTCGCGCCTAGGCGCTCGAATGCAAAAGTAAGAAGGCAGAATGCAGAAGTAAAACCGCGGAGCGGTCGCGTCTTTGCTTCTGCATTCTGACTTCTAACTTCTGACTTTTTCTGGGCAGCTTATGACCACAACCCAGCAAATCGCTCGCCGCTTCATCGTCCGCGGACGCGTGCAGGGCGTCGGCTTCCGCTGGTTCGTCGAACGCGAAGCCCACACTCTCGGCGTCTCCGGCTGGGTGCGCAACAACTCCGATAGCAGCGTCGAAGTGCTGGCCATGGGCACGCCCGATCAGCTTGCCGGCCTGCGATCCCGCCTTCGCGAAGGTCCCCGCGCCGCGCGCGTCGATGATGTGCAAGAATCTGAAGCGGACCCGATTTCCGGTTTGACCACTTTTCGCATCGAAGGAGCCTGGTAGATGGCCAAAGCAGCCGCAGCCAATCAGAAGATCAATTGCGAGCCTTTAAAGCAGCTCATCCGCGAAGTGCCCGACTTCCCGAAGAAGGGAATTCTTTTCTACGACATCACCACGCTCCTCAAAGACAAGCGCGGCCTCGCCACTCTCATCGACGCGCTTGCCGAGCACTTCATCGATAAAGAAATCGATCTCGTTCTCGGCATGGAAGCCCGCGGGTTTATCTTCGGACCAGCTTTGGCCTATCGCCTGAACGCCGGCTTCGTCCCCGTCCGCAAACCCGGCAAATTGCCCGCCGCAACCGAAAAATACGACTACGCCCTCGAGTACGGCACCAACACGCTCGAAATCCACAAAGACGCCATCGAGCGCGGCCAGCGCGTAATCATCGTCGACGATCTGCTTGCCACCGGTGGCACCGCCGAAGCCACCGCCAAGCTGGCTTCCTCACTCGGCGCCAACATCGTCGGCATGGGTTTTGTAGTGGAATTGGACTTCCTGAACCCGCGCGCCAAGCTCAAAGACTACGACATCTTCTCGCTCTTGCACTACGACAAATAAAATTTGCTTGTGTCGGTCGGACACTCCTGTCCGACCTCTTTGGTTTTGAGCACGCGTGTCGCGGACTTCTAGTCGAGAAGCTCAACTCCCGCCTTCACACAGGCCGCGCCGAGTTCGCGATTGAGCGTGGCCAGAGGCAACCCGTGCATCCGGGCGGTCTCCAGATAAACCGCGTCATAGGCCGACAAGCGAAAGTTTCTCGCCGTGGCTAGGGTCGCGCGAACGCTGAAGAATGTAGAATCCGTTTCAATCGGCTTAGTCAGAAGATCATTCAGTCGGGCTAAGCACTCGTCCAGCTCTGCTTCATTGATGATGTGTCGCCGCTCGGCCACGCCGAAGCTATTCGCCATTTCAAGATGCCAGAGGGCAGGCACAATGGCCCGGCCATCGTTTGCCAGAATTGTCTCCACCTTCGCGGCTTCCGCCGGGACAGGATTATCAAATGAACCATGCGAGTGCGACTGAAGCGTCCAGAACAAAACGCTTCACATCCGTCCTTCTTCAATCAGATCTTTGCTGCGAAAACCCTTGGGAAGCCTTACGGACTTGCGAATCTGCGCGATGGCCTTAAATACGGCCTTTACGTCAACCTCAGCTGGGGCAGGAATCACCAGGGCGGCAAGTTTTCCCCTGCGCGTTATTCCAATTCGCTCGCCTTCGGAGGCGCGTTCTACGATCTCAGAAAGTTTTTGCTTCGCTTCGAATAATCCAATGGTCTGCATCTTGAATCACCTAGATGGTTATTCTAGATGATTCAGAAGGCAGCGTCAACCCTACGCCGCCGCCGCGAAATACCGCTCTTCCAGCAAATGCCGATGATGCAACTCATGCCCCGCAATGATGTACGCCAACGCCCGCACCGTAACTACATGCCCATTCGCGTCGCCGCGCCGGTTCCACGCCGCTTCATCGAGATTCCGAAACAGCGAAATCGTCGCTCGCCGCACCGCAATATATTCCTCGATCAAATCTTCCATGCGCCGGTGCCCCCAAGGAGCATTCTCCGCCCACGCATTTTCATCGAATCCCGGCAGCGCCGTCTGGTCTCCGCGCGAAATCGTCAGCGCCCGATATGCGAACACGCGTTCCACGTCGCAAATATGCCCCACCACCTCCCGCACCGACCACTTGCCAGGGGCGTAACGGAAATCGCCATCTGCCTCGCTGCGGCTGCTCAAGAGAAGCAACATCTGCCGCCGCTGTTGATCAAGAATCGCCAGAACATCATCGTCCTCAAGCTTTGCGATGTACTTCTCATAATGCGGCGCGTAATCCCCCGCTTGCGGACGCCCGATCATCGTATTCCGCGGGCTGGTCACTGCTTCACTCATACTTGCCTCCTCACAATTCTATTGAGGATATCCTAATTCGAAGCGAAACACTGCGCCTACTTTCCCAGGCTCGCCTGCAGCTTCCGCGATTTTTCCTCTACACCCTTAGCTAGCTTCTCTTTGTGACCGGAAAGCTTCTTGCCAATCCCAGCATCCGCCAGCCCAATAATCTGCGCCGCCAGGATCCCTGCATTGGTCGCGCCCGGCGCGCCAATCGCCACCGTCGCCACCGGAATCCCCGCCGGCATCTGCACCGTCGCCAGCAGCGAATCCAATCCGTTCAGCGACGTTGAAGGAATCGGCACTCCAATCACCGGCAGCGTCGTATGCGCCGCAATCACCCCCGCCAGATGCGCCGCTCCACCGGCTCCGGCAATGATCACTCGAATCCCGCGCTCCGCCGCCTTGCGCGCAAACTCCGCCGTCCGCTCCGGCGACCGGTGCGCCGAGGTCACATCAATTTCGTACTCGATCCCGAAATCCTCTAGCGCCTTTCCCGCCGCCTTCATAATCTCCAGATCCGAATCGCTTCCCATCACAATCGACACCAATGGTTTACTCATGATTTCTCCTGACCCTTAATGAACGAACGAATAAACTGACGACTGATAACTGATGACTGACTACTTCTTCAACGCTCTCGCGCCAATATCCTTGCGGAAATGCTCTCCATCAAAATGTATTTTCTCGCACGCCTCATACGCCCGCTCCACCGCCGTCTTCAACTCCGGAGCCCGTGCCGTCACTCCCAACACGCGCCCGCCAGCCGTGAAATATTCGCCATCGCGCGTCGACGTTCCCGCATGAAACACTTTCACACCTTCCACGCGATCCGCCGCCTCGATCCCAGTAATTTTTTTCCCCGCCTCATAACTTCCCGGATATCCCGCCGACGCCATCACCACGCACACCGCCGCTTCCGGCGACCAGCGAAAATCCCCATCGCTCACGCGCCCCTGCACCGAACCCTCCAGCGCCGCCAGCAGATCGCTCTCGAGGCGAAACAGAATCGGCTGCGTCTCCGGATCGCCAAACCGGCAATTGAATTCCAGCACCATCGGCCCGCGCGCGGTCATCATCAATCCGCAATAAAGCACCCCTTTGAAATCCGTGCCCTCGGCTTTCATTCCATCCACCACCGGCCGCGCAATGTGCTGAATCAGCCAATTCTGCATCTCCGGATCCACCATCGCCGCCGTCGAATACGCGCCCATCCCGCCCGTATTCGGTCCGGTGTCGCCATCGCCCACCCGTTTGTGGTCCTGCGCCGCCACCAGCGGCACCACCCGCTCACCGTCGCTGATCACCAGAAACGACAGCTCTTCGCCCTGCAGGCATTCCTCCAGCACCACGCGTGCGCCCGCTTCGCCCAGCATCTTGCCGCTGAGCATCTCCGCCGCGACCGTCTGCGCCTCATCTTTGCTTTTGCAGATGACTACGCCTTTTCCCGCTGCCAGCCCGTCCGCCTTTACCACCACCGGCGTATGAAAATGCGGCAGCGCCCCGCGCACCTCATCCGCCGACGCGCAGATCGCATAATGTGCCGTAGGGATGTGGTGCCGCTGCATGAACTCTTTGGCAAACCCTTTGCTCGATTCCAGCCGCGCCGCCGCTTTCGTCGGCCCAAATATCGGATATCCCAGCCGCGTAAACTCATCCACCACACCCAGCGACAGCGGGAGTTCTGGCCCAACCACCGTCAGATCGGGCTTGATCCGCCCGGCCAGATCAACCAGCGACGCCACGCTCTTCAAATCTGCCGCCACGCACTCCGCATCCCCCGCAATCCCACCATTGCCCGTGGCGCAGTAAAGCTTCGTCACTCGCGGCGACTGGCGCAGCTTCCACACCAGCGCGTGCTCGCGCCCTCCGCTGCCCATCACCAGAACTTTCACAAAATGCCCCGAACTTTCATAAGCTGAGAACAACAAGGTTAGGTCGCGGTCCGCAAAGCTGTCAAACTGCAGCGGCCTGTTACTCAGTTGGACTTGTCACGGGCGACGATGGCCGTCGAGCAGTTCACTCTCGCGGCCCACGCGAATCAAAGAAACAACTCAGGTGACACGGCAAAGCGCTCGGCCAGCTTCCTAACATGATTTATATTCAGCTCCCGTTTGCCGTTCAAAACCTCAGAGACGATGCTCTCGGTTCCGAACACACCGGCTAAATCCTTCTGCTTAAGATCATTGGCTTTCATCAGCTCCTGAATAATCTCAATCGGACTGGCCCTGCGAAGCTGATAGTGCTTTTCTTCGTATTGGTGAATGAGCACCGTCAACAACTCGGCGAACCGCTTTTCCTCATCGGTCAAGTCAGGCTTGTGCTCCAGCTGCCACAGCAGATTGATGTACTCTTCATTTTGTTCATCGCAGCCGATGACCGTTGGCGCCTTAAACGACAGAGCATAATCCGGGCTAATCGCCAAAGCATTCATTTTTCCATCCCCCCTTGTCGTACTCGGTGTGCGTCAAAACCTGGCGAACAAAGATTTTGTGACTCGCAAAATTTATCCACGTAATCAACCGGTACGAATTGCCCTTGATATTGAACACCGTGCAATTGCCCACCATGTCGGCCGTCGAAAAGGTTCGCCGAATGTCATTCAGATTGCTCCATTCAGCCCTCGACGCGATCTGATACCACGCGCTCAACGGCCCGCGAAGATCCGCATGCGCCGCTGCCGCCTCCATCAGCTTTTTCCGGCTTATGACCCACATCCGTAGTCATGCCTTCACGTTTCGCAACCCTCAAAGCAACACCCGCAAGAGCCGAGTTCGCATTTTGCGAACCTCATTGCATATCTTCGCATTTTGCGAAGATTATGTCAACCGTCGAATTAGATGACAGTCCAAGGTGCTGATTACAAATAACTTCACAACTCATGCCTTAAACTCTCTGACCATCCTCTCGCACCGCCGATCATCCGGCGCAGCCGCGTACGGCTGATACAGCGACACTCGATCCAACAACCCCGCATATCGCGCGCGCAGCTTCGCCCCGATCTCCTCGTAACTTCCCACGACCGCAAACTCCTCCAGCATTTCATCCGAGATCAGTCGCGCCATCCCCTTCCAATCACCGCTCACCGACTTCTGGTGCAGCTCCGGAATAATTCCCTCCCAGCCATGCGTCGCCAGCACCGGCTCATACGTCCTCGTCGACGCATAAAACGCAATCTGCTGCCGTACCAATTCAGCGTTCTCCGCGCGCTCCCGCTCCGTATCTCCCACAATCACAAAATTCGCCGTCGCATAAGTGAACCCATCGCGCGACCGCCCCGACTCCCGCAATCCCGCTTCCACCGCCGGGTGCACATACTCCCGCAGATACTTCGGCGTGTGCAGAGGATGCACATGCAAGCCATCGCAAACTTCGCCCGCCATCCGGCACATGTACTTATTCACGCCCGCGATAAAAATCGGGATCTCCGGATGCGCAATCGGCCCCGGATTAAAAAACGGCGTCATCAGCGTGAAGTTATAAAACTCGCCTTTGAATTGCAGCGGCTCGTAACCCTGCCAGCTCCGCCAGATCGCCCGCAATGCCAGCACCGCCTCGCGCAGCTTCGGACCCGGCGATTCAAACTTCACCGAGAATCGCCGCTCATTATGCGCCTTCACCTGCGTCCCCAACCCCAGCATGAACCGCCCGCCTGAAGATTTCTGTAGGTCCCACGCCGTATGCGCCGTGATCATCGGGCTGCGCGGAAATGCCACAGCGATCGCCGTCCCCAGCTTGATCTTCGAAGTCTCCGCCGCTGCCACGCCCAGTGGCAGAAACGGATCGTGCTGCGTCTCCGACGTCCACAGGCAGTCGTACCCCATCGTTTCCATCTTCGCGGCAAACTTCCCCACCAGCGGCAGCTCATAGTCGCGCAGTGCGACATCGATGTTCATCAATTTCTCCTCGCAGAATTGTAACCGCCCGCAGGCACTCGAGACGACGGTTAACTATGCTTAACCCTCTGCCGTATAATCGCTCCAGATGATCACCGTCTCCAAAGAAGACTATCTCAAGGCGATCCTTGAAGCCGAAAGCGAAGGCGAAACTGTCATCTCCGCCACCCTCGCCCACTGGCTTTCGGTTTCGCCGCCCGCCGTCACCATGGCCTTGCGGCGCCTGAAAAAAGACGGCCTCGTCCGCGTCCACAACAGCGGACACGTCAAGCTCACCCCCGCCGGCCGCAAAATCGCCCGCAAACTCGCCGAACGCCATCACCTCATCGAGCGCATGTTGTCAGAAATCTTCGGCATGGACTGGTTCAAAGTCCACGACGAAGCCGAGCATCTCGAGCACGCCGTCTCTCCCGATTTTGAATCGAAATTGCGCGCCAAACTCGGCCGTGGCACCTGTCCCCACGGCAATCTCAGTGAAATGGAAAGTCCCGCTAGTCGCCGCCGCCGCGGCCTGCTGCTTTTATCCGAAGCTCAGGCCGGAGATCGCTTCACCGTCAGCGGCATCTACGAACGCGACCGCCGTCTGCTCGAATTTCTTGAAGATCGCGGCATCCGCCCCGGCGCCCACCTGCAGGTCAGCGGCAGAAACTACGACCAGACGCTCGCTCTTTCCACCAGCGCCGGCTCCGTATCGCTCGGCTCTTCCGCCGCGCAACGCGTCTGGGTCTCCCGCCAACACAATCAACGCCGCAACCCCTCGAACACTAACCACAGTTAATCACGTTCGTTTGTGTGCCTTGATGTCCTCGGTGGTCGAAATCTTTCTTTGCGTTCCTTTGCGGCCTTTGCGGTTCAAGATTCCTGTTCAAACCCAAACCGTTACATCGCGCTGAAAAGAGTGACTGATGCGACCGACCTTGCGTTTCCAAAAAGACGCGATGCCAACCGAAACCGCCCTCAACCGCCGCCGCCGCTCACTCCAAAGTAATTAACTATAGTTTACTCGCTATAGTATACTGGTGCTAATTCTCCCGCATCGCCCGGGAGAATTTTCTCTCATGCCGCCCTCGACGCAAACCCGCTCCCCGATCACGTCGACCGCAAAATCCACCGTGCGGAACGCCTCATCCATCGACGACCATCTCATCATCACACACGAAGACGTCGACCGCGCCCAAGACCGCATCCGCGTTTCGACTGCCCGCTCCGGTCGCGGCTTTTTCTCCCGCGCCCGCCTGCTTTGGCTGCTGATCGGCCCCGGCATCCTCGTCATGCTCGGCGAAAACGACGGCCCCAGCATGCTCTCCTACGCCGCCACCGGCGCCAAGTTCGGCGTTGGCTTTTTCATTCCCTTCGTCATTCTCACCTTCTGCATGGCCATCGTCGTTCAGGAGATGACCGTCCGCCTCGGCGCCGCCACGCATCGCGGCCACGCCGAACTGATCTTCGACCGCTTCGGCCCGTTCTGGGGATGGTTCTCCATGATCGACCTCGGCATCGGCAACTTCCTCACCCTGATCACCGAATTCATCGCCATTCGCGCCGGCCTCGGCTTCTTCGGCGTCCCCGCCTGGGCTGCCGTCCTCAGCGCGCTCGCCGTTCTTTACTTCGCCCTAATGAGTCACCGCTACTGGACCTGGGAGCGCATCACCCTCGCCGCCGCGCTCTTCAATCTCATTTTCATCCCCGTCGCGCTGATGACTCACCCGCATTGGCCCTCCGTCGGCCATTCGCTGCTCACCTGGCGGCCATTCCCGTCGCTCGGCGGAGACACGCTACTCATCGTCCTCGCCGACATCGGCGCCACCGTCACCCCCTGGATGCTCTTTTTCCAGCAAAGCGCCACCGTCGACAAAGGCCTCACCACCAAAGACATCCGCTTCGGCCGCATCGATACCGTCATCGGCGCCGCCCTCGCCATGGCCGCAGCCGTCGCCACCATCCTCGCCACTGCGCCGCTGTTCGCGCACCAGATGAGCGCCCAGAACTTCCAGGCCGCCGAATTCGCCCAGGCGCTCGAACCCCTCATCGGCCGCTTCGGCGCATCTTTGTTCGCCCTCGGCATGGTCGAAGCTGGCATCGTCGCCGCCATCACCATCTCAACTTCGTCCGCCTACGCCTTCGGCGAGGTCGCGCACCGCCCGCACAGCCTCAATCTCCCGCTCACCGAAGGCAAATCGTTTTACGCCGTCCTATTCTTGTGCGCCGCCGCGGCAGCAGCCATTGTCCTCATCCCCGGACTCCCGCTCGTCTACGTCGTCCTCGTCGTCAACGTGGTCGCAGTTCTGGCAATGCCCCCGGCACTGGTTTTTCTATCCCTCCTGGTCAACGACAAACAAATCATGGGCGACCTCGTCAGCCCGCCCTGGGCCAACGTCCTCTCCACCGCCGTAGTCTTGCTCCTCACCGCCGCCGGCATACTCTTCGGCATCAGCGTCATCGTCCCCGGCTTTTTTATGCATCTGGGAGGCAATTAGAAGAATTCTTATGATGGAAAAAACTCAACCGCGACCCGCCAGCCACGATCAAACCTGGATTCTCTCCGCTCTCGAGCACGATCAGCTCGTCAAAGCCAAAAAGCACCAGATCCCCCGCCGCAAACTCAACGGCTTTTCGCTCGCCGTCATCACCGCCTTGCGGATTTACGTGCTCCTGATGATGGCCGTCATCATCTACCAGATCTGGATCGCCACCCGCTGACCGCGCATCCCCAAAAAAAATGCAGATGACCCGTTCGGGATCACCTGCACCCTTAGCCAAACACCCGCCTAAAACGATTTGTACGTATCCACCGTCGTGCCCGTCTTCCCGCTGCCTAGTTCCATGTCGTACTCGATAAAAATCGAGCCGTCAATCGCCTGACCGTTGCCGACATTCTCAAAAATCTGGCATGGATTCGGTCCACTCGCCACAATCTGCGAAAACCCTCCATTCAGCGCGAAACCGGACACATGCGTCAACTGCAGCCCGTATCCCGACTCATCCCAACCAAACCCCGTCCGGTAGCTGTAATCGAAGTTGTTGTCCGGATTCCCGCTCGCATCCACATCCGCATAGCGCAGCAGCCCCACGTGGTGCGAGCTTGACGTGTTGTTCTTCAGCGCCATCGTCACCTCCGCCAGCGCGTTGCTCGCATTCTGCGTGATCGTCTGCGTCAGCGTATAAATCCCATCGCTCGTCTTTCGCGATATCTTCACGCTCGTCGACGAAGAACTCACCGTGGTCGCCGCCAGCCAGTTCCCGCTGTCGCCGTAACCCGCGTAATCGTAATACTCCGTCTCGGTGTCGTAATCGCAAAAGCCGTAGCCCTCGCCGATCGTCCCCACCTGTATGAACTCCTGCTTCGACGGGCTTTCAAACTTGGCAATGTTCCCGTTCTTGGTAACGCAAAAATTCATATACGTGTTCCCCGAGCCTGATATGAACTTGTACTTGCACAAAGTCGTCGACTCCGGACTCTGGTTCCCCACCAACTTTTTCTGCAGGTCCAATCTTGCTTGTTGAGTCGCCGGATCCAGCCGTCGCACCGCCTGGCCGTGTGCTGCCAATCCCAGCATGGCCACACACATGAAAATTGCATAGAGCTTCTTCATGCACTTCCTCCTTATTGATTTTGCGTGAGCAGATCTGGAGCGGCAGCTTCGCCCGCGATTCGGCCAAATCACCCTCTGCTGGCCGCGTTCGATTGAAACCCTCGCCCCTTAGTCGCCAAATTCTCCGCCCCGGCCGCCGCAAAGTCAAGCCGCACCCCGCCATCGTGACATCTAAAATATTCAAATCAAAACTTTCAAGGATGGCCCCCATGCCCGCCGATCGCAAAACCGTCGATCTCTCCCAATATCCCGATCTCATCGTCATCTACCTCGGCATGCGCGTAAACGCCCTCGCCGGCATCAAGACCGTGCTCGGCTTCGGCCCCAAGATCACCAAATCCGTCGAAGCCAAACCCGACGGCCTCCTTTGGCATGAAGTCTTTCTGTTCTCTCTTTTCCCTCCGCACCTCGGCATCCGCCAGTACTGGCGCGACTTCGATTCGCTCGAAACCTGGGCCCGCTCCGATCCTCACCGCATCTGGTGGCAAAACTTCGTCCGCAACACCGGTGGCACCGGATTCTGGCACGAAACCTACTTCCGCCGTGGCGGCATCGAAGCCGTCTACGACGACATGTTCTCCGCCACCGGCATGATGAAGTTCGCTCCCGTCATCCCCGCCCACGGAGCCATGTTCAGCGCCCGCCAGCGCGCCCACCTCGACGGCCAACCCGCCATCGACTCCCCCACCCCCGAAAAACCAGCCTAGAGGTCAAAGGTTTTGACCGACGCCCGACAACCGACGACCAATGGCCCTGCCATCTCTGTGTCCCTCTGTCTTCTGTGTGGTTAAAGGTCTTACTCCCGGCCAACGACCAACGACAATGACCAAAAAGGTTTTACTGACGACTGACGACTGACGACTGATGACTGATGACTGACGACTGACGACTTTCCCTCCAAATAGGCATAAAATAATCCTTCGCGCACTTCGCGGATCACCATGCCGTCCCGCCACATCTTTATACGAAAGGCATTTTTATGAACACCTTCAACAGCCGCTCCACCCTCCGAGTCGGCACGCAGGACTACGAAATTTACCGCCTCGACGCCCTCGACAAGCAAGGCATCTCGACCAAACACCTTCCGTTTTCCATGCGCATCCTCCTCGAAAACCTCCTGCGCACCGAAGACGGCCAGAACGTCACCGCTGCCGACATTCGCGCCCTCGCCGCCTGGAACAGCCAATCCAAGCCCGACAAGGAAATCGCCTTCACCCCCAGCCGCGTCCTCATGCAGGATTTCACCGGCGTCCCCGCCGTCGTCGACCTCGCCGCCATGCGTGACGCCATGAAGCAGCTCAACGGCGATCCCACGCTCATCAACCCGCTGCAGCCCGCCGAGCTCGTCATCGACCACTCCGTGCAGGTCGATCAATTCGGCACCGCCAATGCCCTCATGCTCAACGCCGAACTCGAATTTTCGCGCAACAAAGAGCGCTACGCGTTTCTCCGCTGGGGACAAACCGCCTTCCGCAACACCGCCATCGTCCCGCCCGATACCGGCATCGTCCACCAGGTCAACCTCGAATTCCTCGCCCGCGTCGTCTTCGTCCATCCCCACAACGGCAAAAAGACCGCTTATCCCGATACGCTCGTCGGCACCGACTCCCACACCACCATGATCAACGGTCTCGGCGTCCTCGGATGGGGCGTCGGTGGCATCGAAGCCGAAGCCGCCATGCTCGGCCAGCCCGTCTCCATGCTTATCCCGCAAGTCGTCGGCGTAAAACTCACCGGACGCCTCCGCGAAGGCGCAACCGCCACCGATCTCGTTCTCACCATCACTGAAATGCTGCGCAAGCACGGCGTCGTGGGAAAATTCGTCGAATACTTCGGCGCCGGCCTGCAGGAACTCCCGCTCGCCGATCGCGCCACTATCGCCAATATGTCGCCCGAATACGGCGCCACATGCGGCATCTTCCCCATCGACAAGGAAACTCTCGCTTACCTCCGCCTCACCGGACGCGCCGAAGACCAGATCGCCCTCGTCGAAGCCTACGCTCGCGAGCAAGGCCTCTTTCACGACGAAAAAACTCCCGAAGCCCAATACTCCGAGCTGCTCTCGCTCGATCTCGCCACCGTCGAGCCCAGCCTCGCCGGACCCAAGCGTCCCCAGGATCGCGTCATTCTCTCCAAAGCCAAAGAATCCTTCGAGCAGGCTCTGCCCTCATTGATGAAGCCCGGCAAGTCATCCGCTCCCGCTGCCCGCCGCTTCGAAAACGAAGGCGGTGACGAAGCCATCGGCCGCGGCGACCATCGCTTCGAAGAGCACGTCGATCTCACCAAATCCCTGCATCACGGCAACGTCGTCATCGCCGCCATCACCAGCTGCACCAACACTTCCAATCCTTCCGTAATGCTTGCCGCCGGCATTCTCGCCAAAAAAGCCGTCGAGCGCGGCCTCCAGGTCCCCGCATGGGTCAAAACTTCGCTCGCGCCCGGCTCCAAGGCCGTTCGCGATTATCTCGAGCGCGCCGGTCTCACCCCCTATCTTGAAAAACTCAAATTCCACATCGTTGGATACGGCTGCACCACCTGCATCGGCAACTCCGGCCCGTTGCCCGAAGAAGTTTCCAAAGCCATCGAAGGCGGCAACCTCGTCGTCGCTTCCGTTCTCTCCGGAAATCGCAACTTCGAAGGCCGCATCAGTCCTGAAGTTCGCGCCAACTACCTCATGTCTCCGCCGCTCGTCGTCGCCTTCGCGCTTGCCGGCCGCGTCGATCTCGACCTTCGTACCGATCCCATTGCCAACGGCAAAGACGGCCAGCCCGTTTTCCTCGCCGATATCTGGCCCTCGCGCCGCGAAGTCGACGATGCCGCCGCCCAATCCATCTCCTCCGAAATTTTCAAAGAAAGTTACAGCGACGTTTACAACGGCGACGACCGCTGGCGCGGCCTGTCCATCCCCAAAGGCGAAACCTACGCCTGGGAAACCGACTCCACCTACATCCGCAAAGCCCCATATTTTGACGGCATGAAAGTGAAACCCACCGCCGTCGAAGACATCAAGAGCGCCCGCGTCCTCGCCGTCCTCGGCGATAGCGTCACCACCGACCACATTTCTCCCGCCGGCTCCATCAAGAAAGACAGTCCCGCCGGAAAATATCTCATCGATCACGGCGTCAAGCCCGCCGACTTCAACTCCTACGGATCGCGCCGTGGCAATCACGAAGTCATGGTGCGCGGCACCTTCGCCAACGTCCGACTGCGCAACAAAATGGTTCCCGCGCTCGAAGGCGGATTCACCCGCCACCTCCCCGACGGCGCTGAAATGACCATCTTCGAAGCCTCCGAAAAATACATCAAAGAAGGTGTGCCGCTGGTGATCCTCGCCGGAAAAGAATACGGCTCCGGATCATCCCGCGACTGGGCCGCCAAAGGTCCGCGTCTGCTCGGAGTTCGCGCCGTCGTCGCCGAAAGTTACGAGCGTATCCATCGCTCCAACCTCGTCGGCATGGGTATTCTTCCGCTGCAATTCATGAACGGCGAGACCGCGCAGTCCCTCAGCCTCACCGGCGAAGAAGTCCTCGAAATTACCGGCATCCGCGACCTGGTCGACCACTTCGCTCCCGGTCGTCAGGTAAAAGTCAAAGCAACCGCAGCCGGCAAGACCAAAGAATTCCAGGCTCTGGTCCGCATCGACACCCCGCAGGAGGCCCAGTACTACGCCAACGGAGGCATCCTGCAGTACGTCCTGCGCCAGCTCCTCTCCACCAAACCTAAACCCAAGGCCGTGACCGTCTAAGCCCGCTGTTCTTTGCGTCCTTGGCGCACCCTTCGCGTCCTTTGCGGTTCAAGACTTTCCACAAGCGGCCAGAACCAAACCGTCCCTTCGACCCAGCCCGACCACGAACCCGCTCTTGCTGATGACAGATGACCGACGACTGCTGACTGCCGACCCGACCCTCTATGCTCTCCGTGGCTCACGCTTTTCTTTGCGCCTTTGCGTGTCCTTCGCGTCCTTTGCGGTCCAAGATTTTCCAACTTCTGCCTTTGGACCTTCTCTGTGCTTCTCTGTGCTCTCTGTGGTTCACGCCCTTCTTTGCGCCTTTGCGTGTCCTTCGCGTCCTTTGCGGTCCAAGATTTCCCAACTTCTGCCTTCTCACCTCTAACTTCTGCCTTGGCCCTCACTTCTGCCTTCTCACTTCGTACTTCTGCCTTTTTCTTGTCAAGCCCCCAAAAACGCCAAATTTCCCCTAACTCATTCATTCCATTCCAAATATAATCGGAATTATCACCTTCACAAAGCAGCCTCTTTTTGGAAGCACTGGGGTTGCGCAAAAAATGCAAACCCTCCTACCTACCGCAAGGGTATGATTTTCAAGGCCTTTGGAATCAGTGTTTCTTAAGGTTACCAAAGTGCATCATAACGGAGTGACGACTGATACGTCTTTCGTGTTGACAGTGGGGTTATAATGCCAAAGAAATCCAATCCCCCCAAAAGGAAGCTAATTATGCCTCAGTCCACTGCGGGCGTAGACCTTAAGGCGGCAGTAGAACGGGCGTTGGAAGATGAACGTTACGACTGGCGGACGATCAAGGGGCTTGCTAGGTCTACAGGTGCACGCGAAGATGAAATAGTGTCTGTACTCAACTCCTTGTCGGATCAGCTTGTCAGAACGCAGGACGCTGACGGGCGGAGTTTGTTTACCACTCGTGAGCACTATCAAAAGACCCACGGTTTGGGAGACAAGCTCCTTTCTGCGCTAGCAGATAGGATAGTCGCATAAGCCCCGAGCTTCTAAGAACTCTTGAGATATTCGTGATTGGTTGTTTGGGAGGTCTAGGCGTGAACATCTACCGCCTTTACGAGGCATCTCATCAACCTAAAGAAACGCGTCCCCCTTACGATACTGTCTATATGGTGCAGTTGATCGGTCTTTCTTTGTTAGGCGGAGCCGTTGCTCTGATAAATGATTTGACGAAACCTATCAGCCCCCTAACCGCCTTTAATGTGGGCCTATCCCTCCCCGCGCTGCTAAAAGCTGGCGCAGACTCGCGAGTGAAATCAACCCGAAAGCGCAAGAGCGATAGCAGCGCACGGATCAATTAATTTCGACGCTTTGAGAATTGTAATGACGATTGCCAATGGTATAGGCCAGACTCTATGCCGAAAGCCTTCTTGGTTCCCGTAGTGTCAGCCGCTTTCCTTCGATAGCCTTCAACATACGGAACGTGCGGTCTGAATCGCTCATCTTGCGGTTGTTATACCGGAAGTCAAATTCGTTCAGATATTGCTGCATGTAGCCGCGTCCCCAATGGTGGTAGACGCCGAACACGCCGCGCTTGACCAAACCGAAGAACCCCTCAACTGTGTTGGTCGTGACGTGCCGCCCGTCCGGTGTTCGGTACGAATATTGCTTGTCTTTGTGCGTCACAACATCGTGATCGGGGAATTCGTCATGGATGAAGTGGTAGACCGTTGCTTCGTCCGTTTGAATGTTCGTTCCAACTTCGACATGCTCACGCAAGATTGGTTTGATGTTATTCAGCGTCACGCGCTCAACATGAAACGAGCGAACCTGTGCGCCATTCTCGCTTCGCTCCATTAGGGAAACCACAGGCCGTTTCTTGCTTTCAACCCCAGGTATCCCGGCCCTGCCACGCTCGCGCGGGCCAATCCAAACCTCATCGATTTCCACGATACCGCGCAGTTTGTCAAACATACCGTGCTGAGTCATGGCGAACCGTAGCCGATGCATCATGAACCAAACCGTTTTGTAGGGCATCCCGGTCATGCGGTGAATCTGATGGGCGCTCATGCCCTTCTTGCTGGCGCAAAGCAGGTATGCGGCCAGCAGCCAACGGTGTAAGGGAATGTGCGAATCTTCGAACACCGTGCCCACTGTAACCGTGAATTGCTCACGGCATCCCCGGCATTGCCAGAGTCCCTTGCGGGCGGGCTTTTTGGAAGTGGGGCGAGGCTTTATTGCGGTTGCGTTATCCAATTCGCCGCAGTGGGGGCAGATCGGGCCTTCGGGCCAGCGCACGGATTCAAGCAGTTTACGAGCGTTATCTTCGTTCCCAATTTTCTCTATGAGTGGTAGGAGTGTGAGAGTGGTACCATTAATCGAAGTCGGCATTGCGGGTAGCCTCCGCTTGTCGATCAGCCCCGCCTACGGTTCCAGCCGGAAGCGGGGCGCTGTTGAAGCTGTTGAGGTTGAGGGTTTAACAACTGACAGCATCTACATCATGGTGGTGGCGGCATCGTCACCTCCGTTGTGCGACGGCCCAACGTCGGAACCACGTTGGGCCGTTCGTATTTGACACCTAATTCTTGCGGTCATAAAACTCCTTCAGACCGATGTGATCTTTGCTAGGCCACACAAACTCCTTCTTGGGGTTGCGGGCGAGGGATACATACAGCGTTTTGGCCGGGGCAGCACCACCCAATTTCGCCCCACCTTTTCGCAGTGCATCCACCAGTTCAGAAAAAGGAATCGCGTAGCCGATCTTTCGGAGATATGCCTTCGCCGCGTCGCTCTGGCTCATGCCGTAGAACTCATCAGGACGCAGGGAAACAGCCGTTCGAATCCCTCTGCCTATATCAACCACAACACTGTCCGCGTCCCCTCCAGCCTCCACGGAAGGCGCTTCGCCAAGGTCTTGTTCCAGTTGGAGAATCATTAGCTCTACGCGCTTCACATCATCCTGTAGCTTTTGGCGCTGTTGTCGGTAATGTTCCAGCGTCTGCCGTAAGTGATCTGTGTCCGCCATATCTACCTCCCTTCTTCCCTATATCGGAGTACGTATAAAATAATCGCGCGTAAACACTAACAACGCAAGCACTATATTATGCTTATTTGTCAGACACTTACAGAATCCCTATTGTTTCGCTAGTGTTTAAATGCACCTGATGTGGTGCATGGTTATGGCTGGATAAAGAAACGCGTCACGCATCAACCTTCTTGACTGTAGGTGGGCCATCGAGTAGCATCCAAGTGTGAGCCGTCCGAAGCTGATGACTCCGGACGGCTCGATGCGGTGGTCGTAGCTCATGTCCGTAGAGCGGCGGTTTGGTAAACCGCATGACCGGGAAAACGTGACCCGGCGACCACCCCACTCGAATCCTACCACTTTTATCCCTCAAAAACTATTGACCCATTCGCAGGCCGGGGCACATTATTGGTTGAGGGTCTGCTTTGTGAAGGTGATAATTCCGAATATAATTCTCCCAATCGTGTCATGTTTACCCCCTCAAACTTGATATCCTATACTTAGGAGTAGAAAATTCCCGCCGGGCCGCCCGTTCGGCCCCTGTTAGCCCCAGAAACGCTCCAGATTGGCTCCGCTGCCCGCTTTGTAAACGAAGAACGGCCACCAGCCAACGTGGTTTTGCGAACGACGAACGACGACCGACGAACGACCTAAGTCCTTTGTTCGGAAGATTTTACCTCTAACCCCTTAAAATTCATAGATCTAGCGGGAGCGCTCCCCGCAACCCGCTGATTCTAAAAGATCGAGCCAGGGGGGAGGGGGGAGGGGGGGGCCCCGTTTGTCGGCCTGCCCGCAAGCCGCCGACGAACGACGAACGACAAGGTTTCACTGACGGCCGACGACCGACAACTGACGAACGCCGAACGACGAACGACCAACGACCAACGACGAACGACGAGGTTTTACTGACGGCTGATGGCTGACGGCTGCAAGCCGCCGAATAACAAGGTTTTTACTGGCGGCCGAAGACGACCGCCGAATGACAAGGTTTTACTGACGGCTGACGGCTGATGGCTGACGGCTAATTCCAAGATCGCAACAACGCAAACGTACCAACAAACTTTAAGGAGAAAACTATGCAAGCACAACCAGCACCACGACGCTGCGCCAAGCGCAGAACCAACGGCATCCCCTGCGGTTCACCCGCACTCCGGGACAAACCTTACTGCTACTTCCACGACCGCAACCGCGAGCAGCACATCGACGTCGTCAACGGCACGCCCATCGAGCAGGCCGTCTGGGCCGAACTGCCCGTCCTCGAAGACGCCGAA
>DASVWZ010000027.1:0-17840 GCA_036392935.1 Terriglobales bacterium
AGTTGAAATAAACGCGTGTGAGAACGTGTGGGGCGGACACTCCTGTCCGCCGCCCTTGCCTTTAGGTTCGCCCAGCGAGCCCCTTCGGGGAGGGCACGATCCGAGCCCGCCCCGAGTGAGAGAGGCCTAAAGTGACGACGCGACCGAACGAAGCCTTCGCGTGCGGCGCTAGAGAGCCATGGTCTCTGAAGTCCCGCACGACACCCCTTCAATCACCCTCGCCGCGCCACTTTTTCCCTTGACCTCACTTTCAAACACCCCAAGAATAGAAGCTTAGAATCACCCGCTCTTTGACAACTTATCCACCAAATCCCCGTGCGGCTCCTAGCTGACGGCTGAGAGCTGATGGCTGACGGCTTGCCTCTAAGTCCTTTGTTCGGAATATTTTGCCTATAACCCCTTTAAACTCATAGATCTAGCGGGAGCGCTCCCGCTAACCTGTTGATAAGAAGAGATTAAGAAAATGGGGGGTGGGGGGGCCCCCCTGAATTTCACAACTCCGCCGGCCGAGCCTCCATGCGATGATGGTCTGTGGGAGCGCCGATCAAAGCCGTTTTTTTTGACGTCGGCAACACGCTTCTTTTCCCCAACTGGGAAGCGATCCTGGTTCCGCTCCAAAAGCGCGGGACCATGCCAACCCTAGCCCAGTGGCATGCGGTCGAGCGCCGCACAAAAAAAGAATTCGACGGCATGATGCGCCAGCGCGGCCACGCCGATCATTCTTTTTGGTTTACGTTTTATTCGCATCTGCTTGATGAACTGGCGATCAACGACGACTCGGTTCGCAATTCCCTGGTCGCCGCCACGCGCATTTCGGCCAATTGGGGCGGTTTGCGTCCGGGCACGCGAGAAATTTTGCGACGGC
Source organism: Terriglobales bacterium (assembly GCA_036392935.1). GTDB lineage: Bacteria > Acidobacteriota > Terriglobia > Terriglobales > Acidobacteriaceae > DASVWZ01. The sequence goes on from DASVWZ010000027.1 coordinate 866, forward strand.
TGGGAAAAAGCTATCGCTTGGCGGTGATTTCAAATGCCGACGGAAAAATCACCGAGCTTCTAACCCGCAACGGCATCGCCGACTGCTTTGAGACCATCACCGATTCCGGTCTCATCGGCCGCGAAAAGCCCCATCCGGCGATTTTCGCGGCAGCGCTGGAGAGTCTCGGCGTGGCTCCGCAGGAGAGCCTTTACGTCGGCGATGTACATTCGGTCGATTATGCCGGAGCGCTCGCCGCCGGCATGCAGGCAATTTTGTTTGATGTCGCCGGCGCGTACAAAGAAGACGGGCTGCCGCGGGTTGCTTCGCTTGAGGAGTTGGAGACGCATCTCGCCGGCGGAAGGTAACAGCAGGCGAGGCTGACAAAAGGGTCAGCTCAGCCAGATCAGGTGATGTTCCTGGCAATCGAGATGAATGGCTGCGTAGAGTTCACGGATTAACTCCGGGCTTCGCGCCAAAAAATAAATTCCGGCGATCACGCGCTCCTGCAGCCCGCGCTCGGGATAAAGAAGGTTGCTAAGAAAAAGCGCCTTGCGTTGCAGCACTTCTTTTTTATTCGATTCGGCGCGCGCCGCCTGCGCTTTGATCTTCTCTAGCTGATAGCGCATCTTTGAAATTGAAACTCCCGCCGCTTCAACCAGCGTCGGATCAAGCCTTCCAAGCTCGCCCTGAATTTCCGTGACCGATTTCTCAATCGCCGAATCCGCCTTGGCAAACGCAGCCTGCAAATCCGCCGGCAACGCGCGCTCGGATAAGCGCTCGAGCAATTTCTCCGGCCCCTGAAACACGTTTTGAATCTGCAACCCAAACTTCGCCAGGAACGACTGCGGTTTCGGGTCGATCAGTGTCGCTGAAAATCTCGGAACAACCGCAGTCACTTTGCCCAACAGCGCCTGATAAACCACCGCGGCCTGAGCGAAATAGGCAATCTCCGCGGCGCCGCCAGCGTAAGCAAGCGTCGGCAACAAGTAATCCTGCATCACTGGACGCAACAGCACATTGGCGCTGAAATCCTGCGGCCGATTATCGATGCGGCTGAGCAATTCCGCGCGCGAAAGCCGCTCATCGCCAATGATGAAATCATCTGTGTTCCCGTTCGGCTTGCGATGCACCACAATTCGCGGCCCCTTCGCCATCGAGAACAAAAGCGTCGATAAAGCCGTGACCTTCACCTGCTGGTGATAACCCGCAGCCTCGAGCTCTTTGCCGCGCGCGAGCAACGCATTGTCGAGTTCTTCCGCGCGTTCCGCCGCCGCCCGATAAATCGGCTTCGCAATCTCGTGAAGCTCCGGATCACGGCTATCGAGCAGAATCACACCAAAGCCGGCAAATATTCTGGCGAAGAGTTTGGCAAACGCACTGCCGAAATCCTCGCCCGGACGATATGCTTGCCTCAGCACTTCGGCCGCATCGCCTTCGCCCAGCAGTTGCGCCACTTCGTCGACCAGCGCCTGAATATCTTCGCCGAACTTCAACGTCCCAACTGGAGCCTGGTCAATTCCGCCGGGCGTGACGTGAAATTCCTTCAGCGTGCCGTCTGAAGATGGCACCGACGTCGTGCTTACTTCTTCCAGGTCGTGATCTTCCGTGGCCAGCCAGAAAATCGGGACGCAATCGATTCCTGCCTTCGTGGCTTCATCGGCAAGCCGCACCGCGGTAAGAGCCTTGAGAATGGAAAACAGCGGTCCGCCGAATAAACCGACTTGCTGTCCCGTAACCAAGGTCAGCGCGCCGTTACGAAAGCGCGCCAGGTTCTCAAAAGTCCGCGCCGCCGATCCAAAAGCTTGGTTCTGGCGCTCGAGAACCGCGGCAACCTGTTCCCTGCGTTCCTCGGGATAGCGGATTTTGGACGCCTCGTCCTTCATCCATGAAGTGAACCTGGAAGATTGGGCGTAAAACCGAAGGGCTTCAGGACGTCCGGAAAGATAATCGAGGAAGAATTTCGCCGTGTGCGGAATCTGGCTGAAGGGCAAACACTCCGATTTCAATGGGCTGTCACCTTTGCCGGATAGACGCGATGCATTGTCGGTGGTCAACGCACATTCTACTAGCTTCATCGACTAATCAGATGCTGCAGTCTGCTGGCGGATGCAAACGCATGCAACACCGAGGTCTTTGCGCGAGTCTGCAAAGCTTTGCAGACTGACGCGTGGAATCGGGCGATTTTAGGGGCTTTGCCGCGCGGCTTTGCGTTATACTGGACCCAATTTAAGCCAACCAGCGAGCTTTGGAGGCTCTTGCTGGTGAAGTCATTCGGGTCTTTCCCTGGCACGAAGTACAAATTCGCTCCACGGAGACTTTCCCATGTTGCCCGAGAAAAACATCCCGCGTCCGCACCTGAGCACTTACCTGTGCGCCGGCGGTATTTCGTCCCAAAGACTCATTGGTTGGCTGGCGATCTCTGTTGTAGCGCTGGCGACCGCAACCGCGGCATCGGCGCAAATCGCCCCCAATAACATTGGAACCGTCGCTGGCGGTGGTGCGATCAGCAGTTCCCCGCTCTCAGCAAATATTCCTCTTCCGGTTGCAGTCACCGAAGACAAATCCGGTAACGTCTACGTCGCATCGCCAGCGGGCCAATATATTTACCAACTCAGCACCGGCAACACAGTGGCGCCATTCGCTGGAATGGGTTGGGCCGGTTACGGACAAATCAGCGGCCCCAACGGCATCGCCACGCAGATCCCGGTGAATGCGCCTTCCGGTGTGGGTGTTGGACCGACCGGCCAACTCTACATCGCCGATACCGTCAACAACGTGATCCGCTACGTTCACCACAGCAGCGGTGAATACCACATCAACACGGTTGTAGGAAAACGTCAGTCTTGCATTCTCTCCGAATGGCCGACTTGCAATGACGGTAAGCCTGCACTGGATGCCAATCTCAACGCGCCGCAGGGCGTGGTGTTGGATGCTAATAGCGACATCTACATCGCCGACACCGGAGACAACGTCATTCGCTGCGTGATTGGAGTTTCCGGCGCGTGCAACTCTACCGATGCGGTCGGCGACATTGTAGCGCTGGCCGGCAATTACAAAGTCTGCGGATCGCCCACGAACGCTTGTGGCGATAACGGCCCTGCAACCGAGGCTATGCTGAATGGACCGATGGGCGTGTCACTCGACGCTGACAATAACGTCTACATCGCCGACACTGGAGACAATCGTATCCGTTGTGTGGCGGCGGTTCCAAATGGCTGCGTCTCGAATGGCAAAGTCGGATACATCTATACCGTAGCCGGAACCGGAGTCGCGGGTTATTCAGGCGACGGCAAAAGTGCGACTTTGGCCGAACTCAAGGGCCCGCGCGGGGTTTCAGCCACATCAGCGGGAACGTTCTATATCGCCGACACCAAGAACAGTTGCGTGCGCGAGGTTGCGTCAGGAACTATCAAGGACTTCGCCGCCAAGTGCACGGCCCCGGGATTCCTTGGCGACGGTGGCCCGGCGACCGCAGCGAAGATGATGATCCCGAACGGCGTCTACGCGGATGGCAAAGGCAACGTCTTTGTGGCGGACACCGAGAACCAACGAATCCGCAAGATCGCCAGTGGCACCATCAATACCATTCTGGGCGGCGGAAGCGGCGCAGACGGATCCGCGTCGACAGCGGCTACGCTCGCCTATCCTTATCAAGTAGCTGTCGACTCCTCCGGCAACTACTACATTGCCGATACGGACGACAATCGCATACGCGTGGTCAACACGCAGCAGTCAGCCATCACGGTTGCGACCGTCGAAATCCAACCTGGGCAGATCGAAACCGTCGCGGGCGACGGACTGACGGGTTATTCGGGCAACGGCGGCGCTGCGCTGAGCGCGACGCTGAATTCGCCCTTCGGGGTTGCAGTCGACACTTCCGGCAACATCTATATTGCCGACACCTACAACGGCTGGGTGCGTGAGGTCGACGGCTCGACCGGCGTCATCAACAACGTAGCCCCGACCAAGGTCATCAGCGAACCCACGGCGCTTGCCATTGATTCCCACGACAACCTGTTCATCGCCGATCCCGTTGCCGAGGTGATTTGGGAAGTGAGCGGAGGTTCGATCAACGTAGTCGCCGGCATTCTCAACCAGTCAGGCAGCGGCGGAGACGGAGGCCCAGCAACCGCAGCCAAGTTAAACGGACCTTCCGGTGTCGCCGTGAATGAAAACGACGACATCTACATCGCCGATTCGAATAACAACGTCATCCGCTGTGTTCTCGGCGCTGCCAAAGGATGCGGCGGTTCGAGTCAAGCCGTGGGCAACATCATCAACTACTGTTACACCGGAGGCGGTGGTTACAACGGCGACGGCGGTCCTTGTTCTAGCGCTGCCCGTGGTGAGCCGAAGGAAGTCGCGCTCGATTCCCATGGCAACCTTTTTGTCGGCGGCGGCACGTACGACACGGTACAAAGAATCGATTCTGCCAGCGGAACAATCACTCGCGTCGCCGGTGACAAATCGCAGCCACGCTTCGGCTTTTCCGGCGACGGCGGCCCAGCCACGCTCTCGGTGCTCGATAACATCGGTTTGGCGATCGACGCTAATGAGAATTTGTACATCGCCGATGCCGGCAACAACCGGATCCGCGAAGTCCCGATGTCCGCAGTGGTTGCTTTGAGCTCCACCTCGCTGAACTTTGGAAACGAACCGGTGGGTCAGACGAGCGCTTCGCAGCAAATCACACTGTCGAACACCGGACTAGATGCCCTGAGCATTGCCAGCATCACTATCACTGGCTCGAATCCCGGTGATTTTTCTCAGAACAACAATTGCCCAATCTCTCCGAAAACCGTGCCCCCAGGTGCGAACGGCAAGAGTTCCTGCACCATAACCATATCCTTCAAACCCAAGGCTACGGGCACGCGGAAGGCCAAGGTAAGCATCTCCGACAACGGATTGCACAACCCGCAGACCATTCAACTGACGGGCGATGGAACGTAAGACAATAAATTATGAGCAAACCCTGATACCTATTTTTCATCCAAGCGGCCAACTTACGGCAACACCGCCGCAATAGACTGTCGAACCCTCGGGAGTTTCGTATGAAGATGTCGGCTTCAAATTCCGCAATAGCAAAAGTCATCGTCGTTTCAGATCGTATTTTTCAATGGCTGTTTGCCGCAATGATTTGCGCCGTAGCTTCAATCGGCGCAAATGCCCAAAACATCAGCACCGTCGCCGGTGGAGGAACTCCCACCACTTCGCCGACTCTTACCGATCTTCCCGGCCCCACGGGCGTGGTTTCAGACGCCAAGGGCAATTTCTACGTAACAGCTCCGCAATCCCAATACGTCTTTCAGGTCAATTCCGCAAAAGCAGTTTCGGTTCTTACAGGCCTGGGATGGGCACATTACAACAACAACGCACCGGAATACAACGGACCGGCGACGCAAATACCTGACTACAATGCGTCTGGCGTGGCCGTCGATAAATTCGACCGGGTTTACATCGCCGATACAACCGACAACACCATTCGCCAGATCTCTGGTGGGACGATCACCACTGTCGCTGGCGCTCGCCAGCCGTGCATTCTGAAGGATTGGCCCACTTGCTTCGATGGACATGGCGCGCTGTTCGCTTATTTAAACGCGCCCCAGGGTGTGGTCCTCGACAGCAGCAACAATATGTATATCGCCGATACCGGCGACAATGTGATTCGCTGCGTCCTTAAGGTGGTCGGCGCTTGCGGTGACACCACCCATCAATACGGCGTAGGCGACATGATTCTGTTCGCTGGCAATTACAACAACGGCGTGGGCTGCAGTCCGTCTTCGGCTGCCTGTGGAGATGGCGGACCCGCAACTGCAGCCGGCGCGCTGCTGAACCATCCGCAAGGAATTTCGATCGCCGGGAACGGTGATATCTACATCGCCGATACCTCCGACAACCGGATCCGATGCGTAACTGCGGCGCCCGGTGGATGCGGAATTTCCGGCAGCTCGGCCCTGTACATCTACACCGTCGCTGGAACCGGCGGCACTTGCACACCTTCGAGCAAGACCTGGCCGGCTTGCGGTGACGGTGGCGCTGCTACCAAAGCTCATATCGGAGCCCCGAAGGGGGTTTCGGTCAATCAGAATTCCGGCGCGTTCTACATCACTGATTCGTTGGATAACCGCATCCGCGTGGTCTCCTCCGGCACGATAAACAATTTTGCGGGAACGCCCAACGTGCAGGGATACGGCGGCGACGGTAGCGCAGCTACTGCCGCTTTGTTGAATAATCCCTCTGGCGTTTATTACCGCGGCGGAAATATCTACATCGCGGATACCGGCAACCAGCGCATTCGTTGCGTAGCAACCTTTGTAGGAGGCTGCGGCGTCAGCGGCAGTCCCATCGGAAACATTCATACCGTTCTTGGCAGCTCTGGTAACGGAGCCGCGGGCAGCGGCGGCGACGGCAAGGCCGCGGTGAATTCCCTGCTGGCTGGTCCCTATGAAGTTGCGGTTGATGGCAACAACAACTACTACATTGCCGATTTCGGCAATAATCGGATTCGGGTTGTGAACACGGGAAGCCAAACCATAACCATTGCTACGGTTTCGATTCCGGCTGGGGCGATTGCTACCATCGCCGGAAACGGCGATCACGGATACAGCGGTGATAACGGCGCCGCCACCAAGGCCACGCTGGAGAATCCTTACGGCGTCGTGGTTGATGCCTCGGGGAACATTTTCATCGCCGATACCGGAAATGCCGTCATTCGCGAAGTCAACGCCAGCAACGGAGTGATCACGACTGTCCCTGGAACTCCCGGCGCGTTCTCGCAGCCCGGGGCTGTCAGCGTTGATAGCAACGGTCACCTGTTCATAGCCGATCTGAAGAAACAGATTGTCTTCGAAGCCACCGGAGGAGCGGTGGTGCCGTTCGCTGGTGACGGTACCGCATGCCCCAAGGCTTCAGAGACGTGCGGCGACGGCGGGGCAGCAACGGAGGCCATGCTGAATCAGCCCTCCGGAGTGGTGGTGGCTGCAAACGGCGATGTGTACATTGCCGATTCGAACGACAATCGCGTCCGCTGCGTAGTGGGCACGGCAACCACTGGCTGCCGTAACGCGGGCCTGGCAGTCGGAACGATTATCACCTATGCCTACACCGGCGGTGAAAACTTCAAGGGCGACGGCGGGCCTGCCACAAAAGCCGTTCGCTGGATGCCCAGAGAACTGGCGCTCGATGCCAGCGAGAATCTATTTATCGGTGGCGGCCATGACTATGTGGTGCAGCGCGTAGACTACTTCAGCGGCGACATCAATACCTTCGCCGGCAACGACAATCAGGCCACCGAGTTCGGCTACACCGGCGACGGAGGTCTGGCAACCAAGGCTGAGATGAATGCCATGGGGCTGGCCGTCGACAGCAAAGAAAATTTGCTGATCGCCGACCTGTACAACAACCGCATTCGCGAAGTGCAGTTGCCGGGCGGAGTCAAGAAGGACCAGGACCGTCTCGATTTCGGGAGTGTCGATGTTGCTCACGGCCAGTCGCTAACGGTCAACTTCGAGAGTCGGGGAACAGAGCCGCTGGAAATTGAGAATGTTGTGATTTCCGGAGCGGGTGCTCGTGATTTTTCGCAGAAGAACGACTGCATAGCCGGCTCGCAGAAGAGTGCACACTCGTGCGCAGTCACGGTAATGTTCACCCCCTCGGCGCAGGGACGGCGCGAGGGGACTCTTGCGATCATCGACAAACGAGGCATGAGCCACACCGTAACCGTGAGCGGAGACGGAAACTAAGGGAATTACTTTGGAGAAATCTACGAGGAGCCGCGCTCGGCTCCTCATTTTTGTTCATTGGTCTTTAGGGTAGCCGTAAAAGGTTGGCGCGTTCATTGGACAAGTAATTCTCTCCTCCGCCCAACTCAGCGCAGACGTCTTTGAGGAGCTCCTCGCAGGAGGCTCCACGGATCTTGGCGGGCAGAAGACCCATCATTTTGTTTGTTATCTTCCGACATTGAAGCACCCTGTTCGCCGTCTCTCATCGACACATGATACGTGTACATGTATCATGTGTTAATGAATTTAACTCTTTCTGTCGACGAGCAGACCGTGGCGCGCGCCCGCAAGAAAGCCGAGGCGCTGGGCACGAGCCTGAATCAGATGGTCCGCGATTACCTCCAGAAGCTGGCGGGCGGCGACGACGCTGAAAAGAGTATTGAAGAATTCCGGCGACTCTCCGGCCAGAGAGACTCACGAGGTTGGCGCTTCAACCGCGATGAGATCCATGAGCGCTCGTAGCTTCTTTGACACCAACGTCCTCGTCTATGCCGACGACAAGGCTTCGCCCACCAAGCACAAGCAAGCGCTCGAACTCATCGCGGAGCATCGACGCGCGGGTACCGGCGCAGTGTCAATGCAAGTTTTGCAGGAATATTTCGTAACCGTTACGCGCAAGTTGGGTGTCGACCCGCGCGTCGCTCGTCGCAAGGTCGAATTGCTGGCTGAGTTCGACGTGGCCACGCCGGGCGTCCCTGACATTCTCGCCGCGATCGATCTTCATCGCCTGCACGAGCTGTCTTTCTGGGATGCGTTGATCATCCGCGCAGCGCAGCAGGCTGGGTGTTCAGTCCTCCTGTCAGAAAACATGCAGCATGCACGTGCGATTGAGGGACTGAAGCTGGTAAAACCATTCCGCTAGCAGGCAGAAGCTTACGCTTTACTCCCGCATCTAAGTAATTGACTTCCCTGCTAGGCTCGCCCTAGTCTGGGAGTAGCTCTTTCAAGGCCAATCCCAAATGGGGGCGTCACGGTTTCGACGGAGATGCTTGCGGCCAGGAGGCATGCCGGGGTGCACACGCCCGTGATCGCGTGCAAAATGATAATTGCCAATCAACAGATGGCATACGCAGCCTAATTAGTTAGGCAGCCGCTCTCCGCAGCTTTGCTCGTGGGCTGTGAAAGAGCGTCGCACAGCGAGCTGCTCTTCCCGTCTACGTCTGGGGCGGGAGGTTAAGACCACAGGCTAGTGATCGGCGTTTCTTGTCCGTTCTGAGCGCAGATCGCGAACGTCCCAGGGTAATGCCTGGGGCAGGAACGCGACTACGCATGTAGTCTCTTGACCAGTGACGTTTTCGGACGCGGGTTCGACTCCCGCCGCCTCCACCATATATCTATATCGCGCACTAATCTCTTTGCTCTATCAGCCGAAATCCACAAACAAAAAAGGGAGCCAGAAACCTGGCTCCCACAATTAACTGCCAAGCCGCCTAGAAGCTGAAATTAATTCCCAGGCGGATGTTGCGACTCAACTGATAGATATACGGCTTCCCGTACTGGCTGTTCAGAGTCATGATGCCGCTGGTTGCGCCAGTGTTTGAATTCACCACCGGTGTGCCACCAAGCGTGCCTCCGTTTACCAGGCCGACCCAGTTATAGGGCGACATGGCCGCGTTGTAAAAAGGTACCCCGGCCGAGACTGGCAGACCGCTGGGGCCCACGTATTGTCCGAAGAACTGAGAGTCTACGAACGGATAATACGCAGTGGTCGCCCGCTGATTAAACAGGTTCGTGAATGTGGCCACAAAGGTGAGAGTCTTCGACTCGGCAACTTTATAGCCTTGCTGGAAGTTGAAGTCCGTCTGCGTGAACCACGGCGTGCGGTAGGTTTGCCCCGGACCGACCGAAATCGCGCCGCTCGTCGGATCCTGGGTGATGTTCGCCCACTTGCCGCGATCGAGCACATCCGTCGGGAATCCCCCTGGCGCGGTGAATGGAATGAACGAATCGCCCACATCCAGGATGGTGGTCTGCGGCGTACCCTGGTAAGCCGTCTGGAAGATGCCAAAGTCGCTGGTCATCTTCTTCATCCAGCTCAACTCGTAGTACACATAGCCCTTAAACGTATTTGGACGATCCGTCGGAAGCAGCCCGCTCGACGATCCGCCGTCGGCATTCCATGAGAAGTACGGCTCATCGAACGACCGGCTGTTGTTGGGAGCGTTACGGCCGCCGCCGCCATCACCGATATCGGTGCTGGTGAGGCCGGTGTAGTTCCCACGGAAGCGACTGTAGGTATACGAAGCCATCCCGCCCCAGTGGTTCGCCGCCGGACGGGTCAAACGGAATTCCACTCCGTCATAGCTGCGAGCTCCAGGGATTGTGTTCGGCGGGCACGGCAACGCTGCCGTTCCGCATCCGCTGGGCGATCCGTAGAGGAAGTTCCAGAAGCCATTGAAGGTCTGGTTCACTCCTTTACCGGGGTTCACGATCACGAATGTTTCGCCGCCTTCTGCTGGATCGAAGAGTGACGAGTCTTCGATCACATCATCGAGGCGTCGGCGATCCCAACGGGCTTCAAATGCCAGGTTCTTCTGCAGTTGATAATCCACACCAAAGACAGTTTCATGCTGGCGATACGGTTTCAGTCCAGGCGCCACGCCTTCCTCTGTCGACGTGCACGTTGCGCACGAGGTCGGGAAGGTGCGAAGGTTCTGGCTCTCCAGGTAAACAAAGCCCGGAGGAGTTGCGCCGTAGCCACCAGGAAACAGGCTCTGCGATGCCGAGCCCGAGGCCGAACCCGATCCGTAGCAATAACGGCTACTGTTATTGAAAATCGGATTGAAGGCGGTGAGGTTGTCGGTGTTCATTGCGTAGTAACAGTTCTGCCAGTACTGGCCGCCGAACGAACTGATGGCCAGGTTCAGTTTCATCACGTCAGTGAATGCGCCATAGCTGCCGAATATTTTCATCTTGCCGTTTCTGAAAACATCCCAGGCAGCCCCCACGCGAGGAACAACCTTGTCGCCCCATCCGAAATGGATCGGCTTGCTGATCCCTCCCAAAGGCTGGTCTTCCGCAGGCAGGTATTCATGTTCGAAGCGGACGCCGGCGTTGATCGTGATCCCGCGCCCGATGGTCCATGCATCCTGTGCGAAGAACGCATGATTCATGCTCGTGGCGTTGCCGTTGGATCCGTAATCGAGCGTATTGAGGTAACCGTAAAGTCCGGTGCAACCCGCCAATGCGCCTGTGGTCGGGTTATAAGTCTTGTAAAGACCGGACTGACCGCAATTGTTCAATCCGACCGAGCTCACGGCGTCGTAATACATTCCAGCTCCCGGGTAGACTTCTACCAACGGCGCATTCCAATGCTGCAACACGCTGTTGGAGAGGCGCATCATCTGGTAGCCGAACTTGAAGTTATGCGTTCCGCCCAGGCCACTCTTGAACCATGCCAGGTCGCCGTCAATCTGGTTGCGCCGGCTGGCATCGTACGTAGTGGTATTCTCGTTGTTAGCCGCGCTGAAGTAACCGGCCGTCTGTGATAACGGCGAGTTCCCGGCGATCGGGTTTCCCGCGTTCGTGGTGGCGCCCACTCCGCTTGTTATAAACGCGTAAATGTTGCCAGTATTGGGGAATCCAAAATCGTGATAGTTCTGGAAGTTGTATCCCCAGCGGAACGTTCCCACTAGACGCGGCGTGATGGTGTAATCGATGCCGGTATTGGTGGTTACATTCGGAGCGCCGAAGCCCAACCCGTGGGCGAACACGTACGCCGGACTCGTCGAACTGAGGTTGGCATATCCGTTGACCGAATCGGCGAAGGGCAGGTTCTCGCCCGTCTCCCGCTGGTACTGATAAAGCCATGAGCCGAACACCCGCATCTTCTGCGTCACCGCCGCATCCACGCGGGCCGTGGTGTAGTACGTTTGCGAGTTCCGGCTGAAATTGTATGGCGTACAATCACTGCCGGCCAATGGACAAGGCGTCGTGGTCGCGCTCAACGGCACCACTCGCGAATCCGTCTTCAACTCAGGATTGAATCCCGCAAAAAACCACAGCTTGTCTTTCTTGATCGGCCCACCAACAGTGAAGCCGGGCATATTGTCGCGCGTCTTGTCACGAGTCGCCTGGTACTGTTCGTATGCTGGATCCTGATAGGCATTCCCGGCTCCGTTGAGCGTCGGAATGTACGTCGGATCGTAGCGTGAATAAGCCGTCGGCGATCCATCCCAACCACCGTTCTCGAACGTCGAGAAGACGGATCCGTGGTATTGATTGCCGCCTTTCTTCATGATGACGTTGATCACACCGCCCAGCGCGCCACCATGTTCAGCTTCAATGCCCGAGCTCTTCACTTGCACTTCCTGAATGAAGTCGATCGGCACGTTGCTGTGCGAAAAACCGCCGATGGAGTCAGCAGTCTCCTGGCCTTCCACCAGATAGCCATTTTCCGAATCGGCGCCGCCGGCCACAGAGAAGCCGTACGCTTGCCCGTTGCCCCCACTGCCCGCCGACTGCCCGCCTGTTCCAACCCCATTACTCATTTCCGGACTGCCGGTTGAACCGGCTAACGGCTCGTTGCGCGCCGAAGGTGCAAATTGAATGACCGACTGGAACGAACGCCCGCGCGGAACATCCGTCAAGACGTCTTCGGTCACGTTGGTCATGTTGTGCGTCGTGGTCACGTCGATGATCGGCGCTTCGCTGCTCACCTCGACCACCGTGTCAGTGCCGCCAATCTCAATCGGAATATCGATCGATGGCAGGTGCCCGACCTCCAGCGGAATATTCTCTCGTTTTGTTGTCTTGAAACCCTTCGCGGTTACCGTAATCGAATAGGTTCCCGGCGGAAGGTTCGCAAACCGGTAATAACCGGCCGCATCCGTATCCAGTTCTTTTGTTCCCACCAGCGTTGTTCCCGTAATCGCTATGTGAGCCCCCGAAACTACTGCGCCGCTCGGGTCTTTAATTGTCCCTTGCAAACCACCCGTCGTTTCTTGCGCCAGCAAAGTTGCCGACAAAAAAGTGAGGGCCGCAAATATTCCAAGCAGTCCCACCCAAAGTTTGCTCTTCATGGTTTACTCCCCACATCGAATTGAGTTCATCGAAATCAGGCCGCCTATCGCGACCCGTGTGTGCCATATGCACGCGCCGCACTCAATGGCGGCCGCGAGTGACTCCGGTTACAACCGCATTGCTTGCGGTCATGAAATAACTCGGATATGGCGTGAAGCGGCCCGATTCTCACAGTTGAGTGGCCATGGCACTGGTGCGGCAGGCCGGAATCTTCGATTTCGCATATTCAAAACGGAGGAACATCTTTTGAAAATGGAATTACGAAAAATGAGTGAGGATGGCTCGGCTGACAATCAAGCGGCAGCAGTCTCTGTGATTCCGCTTAGATGCGCGAGGCGAACAGGCGCTGTGAGATTCTGAGCTAACGACTGAACATGCGTCGCGTTACGAAGAGCTGTGCGACGCAAAGAAATGGTTCTGGCTGCGAGCTTGCTGCATTTGCACTGAGACGATCAGTTGGCGCAATGTCGCATAGGTGCGGCTGCAAGGTAATTTCACTCCGTTTTTCAGAATTGCCGTGCACTCGTGGGACGTGCGGGCGCGCAGCTCTTTGATCTTGTCCAGATTTACAACGATCGACCTGTGTATGCGGACGAAACTCTTGTCCTCCAGGCTGCAGCAGAGCGACCCGATGCTTCCCCGGACAAAATATGAGTCACTTCCGGCGTGTATACGCACGTAGTGCCCCTCAGCTTCAATCCAATCGATTTCCTCAAGGTCCAGGAAAACAATTCTCCGGTCCACCTTCACGGCCAGCCGCTCGCCTGCACGCGTGGTGCTAGCAGAGCTTGCCATCTCAGTAAGCACGTCTCTCTCCTATTTGCATTTTTCTGAACCGCTGCAGTTCATTAGCCATACATATCTGCCGCCTGCTACATCGTCGGCGCCGGTGTCCCGTCCGACCACTTGCTCACCGGAATATCGATTGTGGTGTAGCGACCGATCTTTTCCTCATGCGCGTCCAATGGAACGTCATCCCCCGCGTCCGACCCCAATGCTTTCGGGTCGATCTGAGAAACAAACAGCATCACATGCGGCAGCCACGGCCCCTTGATGCCCTCATTCAAATAGCCCTGTTTCGACAGCATGTATGACACCGAACCAGACTCAGGCGTCGGCAGCTCTCCCGTCGCAATGGCGACTGTTATGGCATCTTCGATCTGAACATTCGAGCGCCCGGCAATCGCCAGTTCGGTCTTCTTCAGGTAGATCGGAAGGAAAGACCGCGCCCCCGGCGCACTCAAGCAGATTGGACCATGTATCTTTGGGTCCCAAAAAGCTGCGTTATTCTTGGGCAAATCCCACGATCGTCCCACCGCGCACACAAAACCGTTCTTCCCTTCCACCGCCGTTTCATAGCCACGCCTTCCAAGGACCAAAACCGTCGCGTCCTTGGCGATCGATGCCGGAGCCGCGCTGCGCGCCATCGCAACCTCGGCATCCCGATCCATCAAATACGGATCGATTGAGCCCATGGTGGTGGAAGACCCAGGCTTGGCGTCCTCTGCTTGCAATCGCCCGGCTGTTCCGAGTCCAGCCGCCAGGGCAAGCAATGCCAGCGTAATCATCTTGATTGTCTTTTTCATTTGATTTTTCCCTTCGAATCCTCGTGCTCCAGCTTCGGGCCCCTCACATCAACCATCGGCCAGATCGGCCAACTTCTAGCGACATACAAACCAGTTGGTATGCAGAAGCACACAACTAAAGCTACCGATGCGCCCGACCGCGATTGTGGTTGCCCGTCGGACGCAACGATCGCAACCAACCGACCGTGTTTCTTATCCCCGTCTTCATGACCTTCACATCCTGGGAATTTTTTGCCAGCGAACCGTAGCCTGTGACCATTGCAATCAGAAAACCTGCGGTCGAATTTGGGTCGATATCGCCGCGAACTTTTCCCCGCTCCCGTCCCTCGCGCAAAACCGCCGCAATTCCCTCCTGCCAGTCATGGAAGACTGCCTGCAGTCGCTTGCGGAACCCCGCATCCAATGGAGACATTTCCTGCGCCAGATTGATCAGCGCGCAGCCGCCGCGCACAGCCTGCGGACGAACCGACAATCCTTGAACAATTCCGATCAACACTTCGATCGGGTCGTCGCACTCTTGCAGCGGCTCTAACCACTGGCCGCGATTGTCGGGACCGATGATCTCCTCCACCACCGCGTATCCCAACGCTTCTTTGCTGGGGAAATGGTAGTACAGCGCTCCCTTGGTCACCCCCGCCGCCGCCAGAATGGCATCGAGACCGGCGCTCTGAAAGCCCGAGCGGTACACTTCGCGAAACGCCGCCTGCACCAGACGCTCCCGCGTGCGCTCTGGATCACGCGACGTGCCCCCGTTCCGCCGTGCCCTGCTCTTACCCGCCAATATCCCCATTGTGCCGGCTAACATACCAGGTAGTTTGGATGGTACCAGAGCAGCTTTCGCGGCAAACGTTCTTTTGGCTTTCTGGAAGGTCGACGCGTCCGGCTGGCCCGCATCCGGAGCAGACGGGCATGAAATTACGCCCGCAGTGAAGCCAAAAAAAGCTCCGTCAAAAGCCGCTCATTGTAGCCCAATTACTGCGCCTGCTCCATACCCAATAATCCCGGCGAAAGCGCCCAAGAAGATTACGGCCTTGTCACACACGCGCGTTGTTTTAGGAGTACAATTCGACCATCTTGATGTGGGTCTGTTCAAAGTAAGAAAGGATACCCAGGTCCATGAACAGCAGCCGCAGAGATTTTCTGAAAGCCACCGCTCTCGGCGGAACGGCGCTCTCGCTATTGGGCTTTGATCCCAAGCCCGCCTACGCCCAGCTCGCAGAATTAAAGATCGCGCGCGCCAGAGAGACGCATTCAACTTGCCCTTACTGCGCCGTAGGGTGCGGCGTTCTCATCTACACCATCGGCGACGGTGCAAAGAACGTCACCCCGCAGGTCATCCACGTCGAAGGCGATCCCGATTCTCCGACCAACCGCGGCACGCTCTGTCCTAAGGGATCCTCGCTCGAGCAGGACATCCTCAACGAACGGCGTTTGCTGAAGCCGCAAGTCCGCCGGCCCGGGGGAACAGATTGGGAAGATATTTCCTGGGACAAGGCGCTCGACGAGATTGCCGTCTGGACCAAGAAAACCCGCGACGCCACTTTCGTCGAGACCGATGCCAACGGCAAGAAAGCGAATCGCTGCGAAGGCGTTTCTTTCATCGGCGGCTGCACCGATACCAATGAGTTCAATTATCTGACCGTAAAGGCCATGAGGAGTATGGGCTTGGTTTATTTCGAAAACCAAGCCCGTGTTTGACACGGCCCCACGGTCTCAAGTTTGGGACCAACATTTGGACGCGGGGCCATGACCAATGGCTGGATCGACATCAAAAACACCGACATGATGTTGATCATGGGCGGCAATCCGGCCGAAAATCACCCCTGTGGCTTCAAATGGGCCATGGAGGCCAAGCGCGAGCGCAACGCCAAGCTCATCTCTGTCGATCCGCGATTCACTCGCACCTCTGCCACTGCCGATCTTTTCCTGCAGATCCGCGCCGGAACCGACATTGCATTTTTGGGTGGAGTAATCCGCTACGCGCTTGAAAATAACCGCGTAGCGCACGATTACCTGGTCAATTACACCAACGCCGCCTTCATTATTAAGGACGGTTTCAAGCTGCCCGAAGACGGCCTGTATTCTGGCTTCGACGCAGCGACCAAAACCTACGATCGGTCAACCTGGAATTACGAAGAAGGTGGAGATTTAAGCGGTAAAACCGATACGGGCGGTCACGCCCTTCCCGCGGCAGGCGCAGAGACTCCGGTACCGCCAAGTCTCCCTCCTAACGCCGCGTACGATTTGACGCTGCAGCATCCGCGCTGCGTCTATCAATTGCTCAAGCAGCAGTATTCGCGTTACACGCCGGAGACGGTGGAGCGCATCACCGGCATTCCCAAAGATCAATATCTCAAAGCTGTCGATCTTTTCACTTCCATCCGCAAAGACGGCGATATGAAGAAAGTCGCCACCATTATCTATGCCGTGGGATGGACGCAACACACCTTCGGGACCCAGATCATCCGTACGGCTGCCATGCTGCAGCTGCTGCTGGGCAACGTCGGGCGCGCCGGCGGCGGCATCAATGCCCTGCGCGGCCACTCAAACATTCAAGGCGCCACGGACATGGGCGGCCTCGCCGATGGCATGCCCGGATACTTA
>DASVWZ010000028.1:0-1600 GCA_036392935.1 Terriglobales bacterium
GTCGGGCGCGCTTTGTTTTTGCGGGGTCAGCGTTAGGGAACATTTCCAAAACCATAGTCGATTTATCCGGGACCGGGCGACGGCTGACCTACGCCGAGCTCGCGGATCAGGGGGATATCGCGGGCAGCTGCCATCCAATGATTGGGCGCGGGCGCCATTAACGCGAGGCTATGCTGATAATTACGAGGATGGCGGCGAGGGGCCGCCACGCGTGGCGAAGCAGAGCGATGGTCTTGCGGAAATGGTGTATCCTCCATCGCGGGCTACCGCAGTCAGATTTCCGCCACCCGCCATTTTCGACACCCGTGAATTCGTTTTCAACACGAGGTGTTGTGTAGACTCGAGGAAAGGCGCGGTCGCAAGCTGTGGGGCCAACTCGGTTTCCCTTCCCACCGGGTCACCGGAGGCGGTCACCCCGCCCCCGGTTCCCACAGAACGTGGCGTGCGGATTTCCCGCACCAACGCTCTTCGGAAGTTGGTTCACAGCACTGCGAGCGCCTGCAGCTCCGAGTATGGGAGGCGCAGTTTAGGTGGCAGTAGCGGTGTCCGTTCTTTGATTTGGTTGAAGGCGTCCCAGGTGAGGCGGCGTCCGGCCCAGCTGCGGCTGCACAACATCCGGCGCCAGTAACGCTCCACGACCCGATATACTTTGACGAGGCTCCGAAGATTTCCGGCGACGCCGTAATAAGCATAGTGGCCGCGTAGGACGGCGTTTATTTCGCCGGCCTGTTCACTGATCGTGTGATGTCGTATTCGCTGCATTAGCTCTTGCAGAGACGTGAGGCTGCGCCTTAGCCGAGATTTCTCGGTGCGCATCCCAACCTTGAAGTTTCCTTTTTGGTTCCGCGTGCAATACAGGGTGAGGCCCAGGAAGTAGATAGTTTCCGGGCGGTTCCTGCCGCGTTTGCCCGCGTGTTTCTGCGCGAACCGACCAAACTCGACCAATTTGGTCTTGGTCGGCTCTAGAGTAAGGCCGAACTTTCCCAACCGCAGACGCAAGGCGTCCTGTACGCGGATGGCGTCCGAGCGATATTGGAAGCAGATCACAAAGTCGTCGATATAGCGTACCAGTCGGGCTTCGCCCCGCAACCGCCCCTTCACAACGCGCTCGAACCAGAGGTCCAGCACGTAATGAAGGTAGAGATTGCTCAAAAGCACACTGATCGACCCACCCTGTGGCGTTCCCTGTTCGCTCGGATGGACCGCTCCGTCTTCCAAGACGCCTGCTTTCAACCAGCGCCGGATCAAACTGATCAGGCGCGGATCACCGACTCGATGCTCGACAAACCGGAGAACCCAGTCGTGACTGAGACTCCCGAAGAAGTTCTTCAAATCCGCCTCCAGCACCCAGCTTATCATGCCACCGGCGATGACCTCATTGAGGGTCGCCAAGGCATGATGGGCGCTGAGCTTCGGCCGGCCGCCGAATGAGCAGGGCAAGAAGTCCTGTTCATAAATAGCGGACAGCACCTCAGCCGTGCTGCGCTGGAGCGCCCGGTCAGAGACGGTCGGAACCCCGAGGGGGCGCTTTTCCGTCTTACCGGGCTTGGGGATATAGACCCGCCGAATGTCCGGCGCGCGATACCCTTGGCGGTGGATG
>DASVWZ010000029.1:0-1928 GCA_036392935.1 Terriglobales bacterium
ACACTACTGTCCGGTTAAAAGTCGAACAGGATCAGCTGGTTAGAGTGATCGGGTAAGTCGGAACGGGAGTCGAATGCTTCAAGTACGCTTAAAATGGGCATTTTCTCAAGAAGGGCGATACTCAAAATCTGTAGAATTTGGTAAAGACTCATCTCCAGCCCAAGTCGCTTGCGGACAATCGCCACCAACACATAAATCGAGACGGCAATCCAGATTTGTGTCTTCACTGCGTTCTCACTGGTGCCGTAAAAGGCCTTGATGCGTAAGTGCGTCTTGATCCATTTAAAAAAGAGTTCCACTTGCCAACGACATTTGTAGATCTGAGCAATCGTAACTGCGGGGAGCAAGAAGTTGTTGGTTAGAAACTTGAGCCGCTTCTTGGTTTCGAGATCGAGGTAGCTGACGCGTCGCAAAGGATCGGGGTAGGCTTTCGCCGATTCGATTGTGGTCAGGATGACAGTATGATCCGAACGCACACCCGTGGACTTGTCCACCGGGTGAGAGTAGCGGCGCTCGAGCAAAACATTTTCTTTCGTGCGCACGACGAAGAAAGCCGAGCAGAGCGTAAACACGAAGAGGCGTTCGAAATCGATGTAGCCGCGATCCATGACGTAAAAGGCACCCGCCTCCGGAAGGAACTCATCGAGGATGTTCACGTCGCTGGTTTGGCCCTCTGTGATGCGGATAAACGTGGGGATATTGCCATGCAGGTCGAGCAGTGTGTGCATCTTCACGGCCGCCTTGTGTCGGCGAAACTTGGCCCAGGGAAACAACGAAAGGCAGAGATCAATGGTGGTCGAATCCAGAGCGTACAAACTTTGATTCAGCTCCACGCCGATGGGATCGTTAGCATACAACGGCCGTGCGATGGCAATTAGAGTTTGCGCAAAGTCCGCATAGATCCGCCAATCGCGGGACTCATTAGCATCGGCTAGAGTGGAACGAGCGATGGTGCTGCGGAAACCCATGTGGTAGAGCTTGCCACTGACGGAGCGTAAACAAGTCTCGATGTCACGCAGACTCTCGCGGTAAGTCAATTGCGCAAAAGCCATGGCGCGAAACTGATCGTGGCAGGACAAGCTTCGTGATCGGTAGTCGCCGGAATAACGAGTGACACATTTTTGGAATTCATAGGTCGGCAAATAGTCCATCAGCTGAGAGAAGACGGTTCGTCCGATGTTCATGCTCCATTATTTCGCCCGGCCGGATAGGAGCACGGAGGCCCGAAAATGCACCTGATGAATTCAAATCGCCAAAAGCTGGAACGACAGTTAAGTCCCGCAGAAACTGTGGATTACCCGAAGATTGACAGTTCTCAACCGGACAGTAGTGGGAACCAGAACCGTCACTCGTGAAACTTTCCGGAGCATCTACAGCGGACAAGCTCCATGGGAGATCGGAAAAGCGCAGCCCGCAATAAGGGAGGTGGGTGAGAGCGCAATTGGTTCCTTCTTGGATGCGGGTTGCGGTACCGGGGAAAATGCACTGTTCATCGCGAGCCGGGGGCATGAAGTGACCGGTTTCGACTTTCTGGAACAAGCGATCACTCAGGCGAGGCAAAAGGCTGCGGATCGAGGGTTGTCGGCCAAGTTCCTAGTGCAAGACGCCCTGAAACTTGGCGAATGGACAGAACGATTCGACAACGTGATCGACTGCGGACTGTTTCACGTCTTTTCCGATGAAGACCGGCCTCGCTATCTTCACGGCCTGCGCATCGTGTTGAAGCCGGAAGGCCGCCTGTTCCTGCTCTGTTTCAGCGATGAGACGCCGGGAACTCAGGGACCGAGACGGATATCGCAGAATGACCTGCGAGCGGCCTTCGCACAAGGTTGGAAAATAGAGTCGATTGAACCAACGCGCTTTGAAGTTCGTCTCGAAGCAAAACAACCGCTTTTCTCTGGTCGAGACCCGAGGGCGTGGCTGATGGT
>DASVWZ010000030.1:0-5149 GCA_036392935.1 Terriglobales bacterium
AGCAAATCCGCATGTGGCCGCGGAAACACATAATCGCGAACAAAAGCCAGGCCTTCGTAGCTATCACAGGCACATAAGAAGGGGTGTGCTCAGGTCAAGCATTTTCGAGCGAGGACTTTCAGACTCTGAGGGCCACCTCGCGTGCCCGCGAACGCCTTCGGGGCACGTTTTCGCTTAATGATCTGCTCTCGATCCCAGCCCCAGTAGTTCTTGTCGCAGCGGCTCGTGATGCTGCGTCAAGTGAAGGTAGCGCATTTCGTCCGGCCCGGACTGCGACCGAATGATCTCGATCATCGTCCTCTTTTCTGCGGCAGACCAATCGGCAATCTTCGGAATCAGGCTGAGTACCAGAGACCACTCTTCCAGAGACCGCCGCTCAGCGCCCGTCCAACGATTGATGTTCGCTCCCAGAGCACGAGTGACTCTTGCCGCAGAAGCCTCGCGCATCACTGGCAAACTTCCGCCGAACTCTTCGGCCATAGTGCGACTCACTCGAAGCCCGACATTGCGCGTGGAAAACGTGTCCCACACGCTGGAGGCGATGGCAGATTCCGATTGCGCTGAGCCATCATTCTTCTTCGTGCCGGTGGCGGCGAAAGAGTGGGCCATTTTGGCGGACCAGAAAAGCCAAGCCGCCGCGAGTCGATGGCGACGAGAATGTCACCAATCCCGACAAAGTTGATACAGTCCTTCCTGCAGCAAGTTTTAAATCCCGGATTGAAAAACTGAATGGATGAAGAAGGCGCCTCGGAGAGGAGTGCAATCCCCTCCGAGACTTGAGCTTTCCGGGAGCGAGCCCTCCCATGAGCCCCAATCAAGATCGATCAAGCCGTCAAAGAAATCAACTCCAAGACAAGCAGAGCGAGAAAAGACGCGGAACGCGCAAGCCGCGAAGCCGGGAGTGCTTACGGAAGGGATGTGGGAAGAGTTTTCGGCCGGTGCATCCGATGGCGCGTTACTGCAGCCAGGAGTGCCGCAAAAAGGCGAGGCAGTGGTCGCAGTGGAAGGGCCGGCAGCGGTGGCGGCAATCCAAGAACGGCCGCAAGAAGCGGCAGCAGCAAAGCGTCCGGCATCGAGAACGGCTGCGGCGAGCAGGACATGCCTCCTCCGGCCGCAAAGATGGCGCGCGTGGGTCATCACAAGCCGGCTGGCGCAATTTTTTTTTCGCATACCTGTGATCGGCCAGGCTGCTACGAGAGATTTCAACGAAGCCGGCGCTCGCCGTTACAACGATTCTGCTCGCATCAGTGCCGGTGGGCCTTAGAACGCGTGTTGGAGCGGGAGCGGCGATGGAGAGAACGCAGTCCCCGCGGCATCGCACAAGCCAGGAGCTTGGCGGCCCGATCCACGTCGCGGCGGTTATAAAGCGATCGAGAACGTCCGGACATATTGCCAAATCCGAAACATTTTCCTAGATTGAGCGCGACCGACGAGAGGAAGGGAGGGCCGGGGTGGCCTGTCGGGCAGGTTGTTCTGGTCCCTCTCTTCTTCGAATGATGGAGAACCACTGGTGTTGCGCTGGGCCGAAGAAGAACCGCGAGAACTCCGACTCGATGAGATTGGAGAATCCTACGGGCGGTACCGCCTTCACGTTCCTGAGCTGGAACGCGGCATGATGCGATCGCTGGAGAGCTATGGCCAGTTGTCGCCGATCGTCGTCTTCCTGCAGGAAGGCCGCTGGGAACTGATTGACGGCTTCAAGCGGTTGGGAGCTGCGCGGAAGCTAGCCTCGATGAGTCGGCTCCTGGCCCGGCGGATCGAGGCCGATGAACCAGCGGCGAAGGCAGCCATTTATGGATTGAACCGCGCCGGAGGCCGCACGCGTGAGATCGAAGAAGCCTGGATCGTCCATGCCTTGGTGCGCGAGGACGGGCTGACGCAAGTCGAAGTCGCCGAGTTATTGGGACGCCACAAGAGCTGGGTCTGCCGGCGGCTGGCCTTGATTGAAAAACTCGGTCCGGAAGCCCGCGCCGAGTTGCAAGTCGGATTGTTAACCCCGACGGCGGCTCGCCAGTTGGTGCGGTTGCCCGCGGGCAACCAAGCCGACATTCTGCAGTTGGTTCGGCGCGAAGGCCTCTCCTCGAACGAACTGACGGGAATCGTGGATCTGTGGGTCCAGTGTCCGGCCCGGGTCCAGCAGCAATACATCCTTCAACATCCTCGCGAAGCATTGGCCCAGGAGAAAGGCGTGGATCTTGCCGCTCATGATCCACGCCTGAGTCCGGCCGGCAACCGGATTTTTGAACAACTCGGAGGGTTGCTGCGGCAACTGTCCCGTATGGAAGTTTGGCTGGCCCATCAGGGCCGGACCGGAATCAGCGCTGCGGACCGGCGCATTCTTCAACCCCGTTTCGAAAGGCTATCGCGCGACGCCGCTTCCGTCGCCTCCCTCAGCGCGGACATGACCATGGAGTGTGAACCCGATGGACGAATCGACTCGCAACGACATCATCCGGATGTTCTACAGCCGGGCCTCGCATCGCCGTATTGCGAAGACACTCGCTGTTGACCGTAAGACCGTCGCCAAGATCATCGCCGAACATGAAGAGGCTCGCCGCGGCTCCCCGGCCGAGAAGCGAAAGCCGCGCAAGAGTCTCCTCGATCCGTTCCAGGACAACCTCGTTCAGCTTATCGAACGCTATCCCGAGATCACCGCCGTCCGCATGCTGGAAGAACTGCGCCGGATCGGATTCACCGGCGCCTACACGATTGTCCGCGACCGCCTGCGCCAGCTGCGCCGCCGCCCGCGATTACTGATTCGCCGCTTTGAAACGGCTGCCGGCGTTCAAGGGCAAATGGACTATTCCCCCTACGACATCGCCTTCACCGCGGAGGGCAAGCGGCGCGTCCACGCCTTCAGCTATATCCTCGGATATTCCCGCCGCCAGTACGTTCATTTTGTCGAACAGCAGGACTTCACCACGACCATTCGGCAACACGTCGCCGCCTTTACCTATCTGGGTGGGCTCGCGGCAGAGTGCCTGTATGACAATATGAAGGTCGTCGTCAGCGGCCATGACGGAGAGCAGCCGATTTACAACACGCGCTTCTTGGCCTTTGCGACTTACTACGGCTTCCGGCCTGTCGCCTGCCGTCCCAGAAGGCCGCAAACGAAGGGTAAAGTTGAAAGACAGTTTCAACTATTAGAAGGCAACCTCCTGAATGGCCGAACATTTTCTTCTCTCCAACATCTGAACGAAACCACGGCCTGGTGGCTGGCTCATATCGCCGACGTCCGCCAACACCAGACCACTCGCCGCACGCCGTTGGAACTGTTTCAAGAAGAGCTGCCGCACTTGTTGCCGCTTCCCGAAAAGCCTTACGACACCGCCGAAGTCGTCTATCGCACGGTGAATCCGGAAGGCTACGTCGGCTATTTGCAAAACTTCTATTCCGTTCCCTGGCAGCGCATCGGCGAGTTGTTACCGGTCCGAATCACGGAAACCGAACTCATCGTTTACGACCCCGATATCCGCGAGATCGCCCGTCATCAACGGCTGCCAGTTTCCCCGAAACCGCAGCACAGCACCCATCCTCCACATCGGCCCGGCCCGGATCTGCGACGCAAACAAGAACTGCTCCGCCAGCGTTTCGAACAACTCGGCGCCGAAGCGGCCGCCTTTTTCGATCAACTGATCCGTGCTCGGCGTTTCGGCAAGGATGAGGCGGTACGGATTCTGGGCTTATTGGCGATCTATCACCAAGTCGATCTCCGCGCCGCGATCGAGCGCGCCAACCGCTATCGGGCTTTTTCTCGGACTGCCGTGGAACGTATCCTGGCCGCCTCCGCCCGGCCCCGTTCCGCTCTGGACTCCGTCGACCAGCAAGCGCGTCAGCACCTGGACGAACTGCTCCGCCAAAATCCAGTGCCCCCGCGCGCCACCAGCGACTATCAACAACTCCTGGAGGATTCCGGCGATGATCTGCCGCCCGGGAAGAATCCCTCTGAAGAGGAATCCCAATGAAGAAGTCCACGCCCACCCCTCTTCGGGATCTGTGCCTAAACCACTTCAACATTCTACGCATCCCGATCACTCCTCACGAACTGGATGCGCTTCTGGATCGCGCCGACAAGGATAGTCTGTCTCACCTGAAGTTCCTGGATCTGCTGCTGGGCCAACAGGCCACTGCTCGACGCGACCGCTCCATCGAGCGCCGCATCCGTGAGGCCCAATTCGATGAACGCAAGCTATTGGAGACCTTTGATTGGAAGTTCAATCCCCACATCGACCGCCTGCAAATCGAGGAACTCGCCAGCGGCGACTTCATCCGCCGTCAATCCAATCTCATCGTCGTCGGCCAGGCCGGCGTCGGCAAAAGTCATCTCCTGCAAGCCATCGGCATGCGCGCTTGTGCAGCTGGCTATCGCGTCCTCTATCGCACTTCGGCGAAACTCCTCACCGATCTGAACGCCTCTCTCGCCGACAAAACCTTACCGGCTCGCTTGCGCCGCTATCAACGTCCGGAACTCTTGATCATCGATGAATTCGCCTTCGATAAAGTGGAACGCCTCGAATCTCCTCAAGCCGCACACTTGCTCTACAAAGTGATCGTCGCGCGCAACCACCGCCGCTCTACCGCTCTGCTCACCAATATCGACTTCGACGGCTGGGCGGATTACCTGGGCGACGCTCCATTGGCCATGGCTTTGCTCGACCGTCTTGTCGAAGGCGCAATCATCATCAAGATCAAAGGAAAATCCTATCGCGCCTCCACAGCCAAAACCGTCAACCCCTCAGAAAACCAAAGCTCCTAAACTCAACCTGCTCGCTTCGGCCTTCACTCGCTTATTGGAGTCCAGATCGCAACCCTCTCCGTGGCCCCATTTATCCCGCCAAAATGGCCCACTCTTTCGCCGCCATCGTCAAACCACGGCATCTTCATACGATTCTGAGCACGAGCATTGCGCAAACCAGCCCGGACTCTTTGAGCACGAGGCCCCTCATGGAGTCAAGTTTGCGGCACCCTGAACCTGAGCAAGGGAACTGCACAACGAGCCTTCTACCGCCAATAGTACAGTACTGCTGGCCAATTCCGACAATCGCCATGTGAGGAAGTAAGTCACTTCAATGGGACGGGATGTCTTCCTAACGGCGGAACCACTTTCGTTCCTGCGCTTTTTCCACTTTCACTTCTTGCCTCGCTGCGG
>DASVWZ010000031.1:0-28133 GCA_036392935.1 Terriglobales bacterium
TCTCAGCTTCATATAATCGCGCGAGCGAGCGCTCCGCCTCCCACTTAAGGAAAACTGGCGTGTCTTTGGATTCCTGTACCTGCCGGAACGCAACCTGAGCCGCAGCAGTGTCGTGCTGCCGCGCGGCGATGCGCCCTTCGATCAATAAGGGATAAACGACATCCTCTCCATTGCCGTAGGTTCGTGCCATAGCAAGAGCTTCGTCGGCGTAGCGCTTCGCATCGTCAGTCTTGCCAGCTTTCTCCGATACGAATGCCAGCGCCGTCCGGGCGTCAAGCATGTCTTCGCGGCTGTTGATTTGCTGCGCTAATTCGAGAGATTGCTGAAAAGATTGTTGTGCGGCTTGGAGGTCACCGGCGTCCAGATGACCGTAACCAGCGTCTGTGAGCCAGCCGACTTGGCTCGCTACCTGGCCGAGTTTTTGAGCCCGCTCCGCGGCCTCAACGAACATGCCTTCGGCCTTTTCCCGGTCGCCCAGCTTATAGTAAGCCCACCCCATGTTGCCTAAGCTTTTTTGTGCGACGCTTCCGAAATTATGAGCCAGGGCGATTTGGTTGGCTGCATCGGCCCAGTCGAGAGCCTCGTCAAAATGGGTTTGCTCCAGGGCGGACCAGCTCAGATCCAAGAGAGTATTGGCTTCCCACAAGGTGTCGTGGTTGACGCGCGCAACCTCCAGAACATGTACGAAGAAAACCTGGGCGTCAGAGTAGTGGCCTTTTTGCATTTCCAGCGTTCCCTGTGCACCCGCCACATCCGCGCAGACCAGAAAGCTAGCCCCTTCGCACAATGGCTCCGTTTCCTGAAACTTGCGCTCAGCCTCCTGAAAGTCGTGCAGCGAGGTGTACGCCAGACCTTGCAGCAGCTTTCTTCTTACGGCGAGTTCGCCCGAGGCGGGCGCATTTGGTTCGGCATCGAGCAGCGCGAGAACCTCGTTGTACTTCCCCTGTCGATACAGCGCTCTTGCCTTGAGAATCGTAAACTTCCAGGCCCAGCCCCCACCGGCACTGCGAAAGTCCTTGTAACCCTCTGCTGCCTCGTTGGCTGCCTTTTTCGCGTCGCCGTCATTGAGCGTATGGAAAGCGTGATCGAATGCGGCTTGGGGATCGCGATGGGAACAAGCGGATAACAAAAGCGCCGGCAACAGAAGTCCGAGCCACGACACTCGGATGCGATTTCGCTTTCTGGAGGTCGGCTTGTGAATCCGGGAATGGCTTGGTGAGTGCATCCGGCCCTGGCTGTTGGCCGGATTTTAACGCGGAAAACCAAGAATGTGTGGTCAAAAAAAGTATCGCTTCGAAGACGACTTGGAAGGTTGCACCCGGCGACGCGAGGGCTCGCGCCCCAAGCGAGACTCACGTCGCCTCATTGTCAGCTCTCGGTCCTCCCTTAGTGGCCACCGCCATCGCCACCGCTGCCTTGGCCATTCGAGGTTAGCGAGCCAACGTTGCCACTTCCCTCCGTGGGGCAGCCCAGCTTCAGGCGGATCATCGTGAGATGGAATAAATAGGTGTCGGGCTTTGGCGAGCCGTCGCCCCACGTGCCTACACCAGGAACCCGCGACACGGCCAGCTCGCCAAGGAAAATTTTCCCAAAGAAGGGCAGGTCGATCACGTGGCCGAAAGAGCGGGTACGCGTACCCGAAGCTCCGTTGAGCGACGCGCGGTTGAAAAGCGAACATTTCAATTCGTTGTTGGCGCGCACCGCTGCCCGATCCCACGTGTAAAGCTGCGCAGCCCATTCAGGTAGATCGTGGACGGCATTGATGTTGGAGTACTGCCGCTCCACCCGGCCAATGACGCCGTTATCGTCGAAATAGGACCCGTCGTCGTCAGGCTTCGGACCCAGGATATCCAGAACCGGCTCGACTTCAATCTTGTGTCCAGCGATGCGGAGATTCTCGAAGCGAGTGCCCAAGAAGCTGACAGACGGCACCTGGCCGGTCCCGTGTTCGGGATGCTCGGTGAAAATCTGTCCCACCACGCGGTCGGCTGTGAGCACGTCAAGTACGTTCAAATCTTCGATCACGCTAGTCGCCAGGGTGCTGACCCCGCCGTGTTTCGCGCTGGGATTTCCCGCGACTTGCGTGTAACCGGACCGGTAGGAGATCAGTCCTTCCACCTGCAAGGGTTCCGCTCGCCGGTAATCGTATCCACCTTCTTTGGGCAACCTGACAAAGGCCTGCTTGTCGACACGCCGCTTAACGGGTTCTTCGATCACAGCATTAAAGACGTCCGCATCGGCGTGGTAAAAGTGACAGTTGGATCTTCGATTCATTACCGCTAATTCGTTGGGTAGCGCTGCCATAGTTTTTCTCCACTCATTTTGAGATTCACTTCTGAACTTGCAATTCGAAGAAGCCACTCCCCACTTCCACATCCTGTCCAGTTTCGGTCACCCCGTACACTGTCAGCTTGTAGCTGCCGCTCTGCCAGTTCGCGGCGGGGAGTGAGACAGGCCAGGTGTCTTCGGCTGACGCTGAAATTGGAATCGAAGCGTCAACTACTCCTGCCGGATTGTACAAATTCAGCTTGTAGGCTGGGTAACGACGGCCAGGAGGGATAATCACATTCAGCAGAAAACCTTCTCCCCGGTGAACCACCAGTGGTGAAGAATTCGCACCGTAGGTCAGCAGATTCACCGTCGTGGCGGTCAACACCCGCGGCTGGTTGAGCGCATGCGTCAGTTTCGGAAGGGTCACCAAATTCTGATAACCAACAACGGCCAGGAGCAGCGCCATCACTGGCACGGCGAAGGCCGGGCGCGGCCAGGCCCACCATCCCCTCTTGGCTGAATCTGGTACATCATTCCCCGGCTGTGCAGAAGTCTGCTTGGAGGTTTCTGCGAGAATGACCTTACTGCGCGTCACAAATGCAGACCCTGCACGAATATCCAACGCGCATACCGGGCAGGCAAAAAAATGCTCCTCAAACTCCTCCCGCATCTCAGGATCAAGCTCTTCCAGCAAGTACTTCTCCGTCATTTTTTCTCGAACCACCGATTCGTGGTCCATGGGCTAGCTCCCTGTGTCGTTAGTAACGCCTCGCAACATCGAAGTGTTCCTATGCTGCAGTGAAATCCGCCGGGTTCTCTCCTACATACTTCAAATACGACGACTTAAATGCCTGCTTGGCGCGATGCAGCAAAACTCGCAAATATTCCCGGTCAACACCGAAGTTTCGACATACCTCGTCTTTGTCTCGCTCTTCGAGAAAAACTTCACGCAACAGCCGACGGTCGCGCTCAGCAAGTGTTTGCAATACCTCGCGCACCTTTTTTTCAATTTCCTTGGCGACCATGGGGGCGATCAAATCGACGTTCAACGCAGGCAAGCCCTCTTGGTCCGGATCATCCAGGGAAGTGTCGCGGCCGGCTGAGCGATAGTGCTCCATCAGGACGTTGTTGCAGATCGAATTCACGAACGATCCCAGGCGATCCGGCTGAAGAATCCTTCCTTGCTGAAGCGCTGCGAAAAACCGGGCGAATGTTTCCTGGCGTACATCCTCAATCGCTTCCGGTCTTCTCAGCCGGGATGCGAGCTTAATCTTAATCAGCGCGCCGAAGTAGGCCGAAAAATGCTCCTGCGTGCGGAAGTCTCCAGACCGCAAGCGAGTCACATAGGATTCGTCAAAAGACTGGAAGTGCAAATGCTTGGTCCGCCCATTTAGCAGTGGCACAAAGTGTAGCACTGCGGTCAACCCACTAGCTTCCTGAATTTGAGTAGGAGACGGGGGGCGGTTTAGGGGCAGGTGTCCACTACGACGGCGGACCGCAGGCGGAATGGGCCGAGCACTATGCACGGAATGTGGCGAATTCACCAGAGCCGCCCCCCGTGGCGGCTCTGGCAATGATCGGAACCCTTGTTGTTTGGATCGGGTTCGTGAGCTGTGGTCACCGCCTAAGAGCGCAATGTCCTCCGCTCATAGGGATAGTGCAGAACAAGCACAAATCGTTTCAGGAAATTATCAAAGCGAACATATGATCGGGATCGGCGCATTCTGTGAAGGATGGGACTCTTTAGTCGCTTGTTTATTCCTGATTCTTAGCGCGACCGGGCTCATTTCTTCCAGCCGACCAATTGAACGCTCAGGGCTCCGAAGGGTTTGCAGGGGTAGAGAACGACTCGCCACCCATCAGGGTACTCAAAGGTCTTGCTCTTGCTCTTGCCTTTCCAATATGGGTTCTCCGGCACAAGTCGAAGAATCGTCCTGACAGAATTAAGCCAGTGACCTAAGGGGCGGACGTGCCACGCCCGGTTTGGCGCGCGCTCTCCTTCGCGTCTTGCCAAAGGATCGCGTTGAGCTGTTTTGGATCGACCACATCGGGCCGCGAGAAGTCCAATTTTTCGGAGGCCGCGCCTCCGGGCGCACTCGGGCGATTCATCTCGTAAAGCAGGCCGCTGCGCAGGTTGCGGTCGTCAGCCTGATAAGCCGGCTGGGTTCCGGGACCCTCGAACAATGGCGCTATCACCGGTGAATCCGCATCGAAGAGATTCATTGGAGGCAATCCGAGTAGCGTTTCCATGGTGTGCATCATACCGACCGTCGTATAAAAATGGTGGTCGACGAAAGGCGTGTCTGCGCGCGGTGAGTATTTACTGATCACCAGCGCCGTGGTGCGGTGTGCGTCGACGTGGTCGGAGCCATTCTGCGCGTCGTCTTCCACCACAAATATTGCCGTATCGTCCCAGTAGGGACTGTGCGAGACGGCCTCCACGATTCTTCCCACGGCGAGGTCGTTATCGGCGACAGAAGCTCGTGGTGAAGGCTTCCCAACGCGGGTTCCGCCGGTGTGATCATTGGGTAGCCAGAGTTCGACAAACTGAGGAAGCTCTTTACTGGTGCCGCGCGCTGCTATGAATTGCCTGAACTCGCGGAGAAACTCGTCCACGCGGAACTGGTCGGGATATTGAATGTTGAAGTCGGCATAAAAAGGATCGATGTGGCCGCGTTGAGCAGTCTTGGTTGGGCCAGCCTCTTTGAACCTGGGAACAGGCCACGGCCATGGACTCGGACCACCCAGCGGATTACCGACGTTGGCCGGCAGCGGCTCGCCTTGCCTGATCTCGGCGCTGGGACATGCGCTGTCAGTTGCGCCTGCCTGCGGGGATGCGGGGCACCATGTGGCATCAAGCATCTCGCCGTAGATGCGGTAAGTGAAGTTGTGCTGGGCGAGATTGTCCCAAATGAAACCGGTTCCCGGATCGTCCATATCGGGAATGCCTTGATTTAGTTGATTGCCGTAGTCTTCGGGGCGTTCAGCACCTCGGTACAGGATCGGCCATATTTTTTCCATGTAATCGGAGGCCGCTGACGCGTCCGACCAGAGATGGCCGTTGGCCGACACTTCGCCGCTGTCATAAAAGTTATCGAGCACGCCGAACTGTAGAGCCAGCTTATGTTCATTGGGGGTGATGTCCGCGCCCCACAGGGTCAGCGATGGCTCTCCATTGCCCGCCGGAAGGTCGCCCAGGATCTGATCGTAGGTCCGGTTTTCTTTGAGGATATAGATCACGTGGCGGATGGGATCTTTGCCAGCGGCGAAATCGATCTTGCCGGAATCGTTCGACCGCAGATTGTTTTCTTCTACCTGCTGGGTATAAGCGGCAAGATTTTTCTGGATGTCGGCGAGACTCAGTCTCTGAAGAGATCCGCTGAGCAGGGTTGCAATATACGGGTGTGGGTTTGGGTGCAGCTCCGTCTGAATGGTGGCCTGCATACTGTTCGGTCCCGTGCCTGCGCCTTTCGCAGTTGTAATCAGTAAATCGTTGCCGGCGATGGCTACCGCCGCGGGATACCACAGCGTGGGGATGAACCCGCTTGGTGAAACCGCTCCGCCCGAATTGCGATTCACCTCAAATACGGCAACCCCATTGAGCGAGGCGCTGGTCACGTACAGATGTGCTTCGTCCGGCGATAGCACAATTCCGATTGGGGTTGCTCCGGCGCGCGCCTCATTTTTCAAAGCCACGTGAAAGAAGCAGATTTTCCTGCCCGTTTCCAAATCTACGGCCGCCACACCATCCGATTGGGCGCTTGAGGCATTGGACAGCGACACGTAGAGCATATTCTCGGCGTGATTCAGCAGCAGCGTCGTCGGATGAACCCCGGCCGCTGTGGGATCGGAAGGATGCGGAAAATCAATCCATCGCCCTACGTCACCGGTCTGCAGGTTCAGTTCCGCGACCGCGGAAGCATTCCACAAACTGACCCATGCCTTGGTTCCCGCTTGATTGGCGACTACCGTGTATGGGTACGAGGCGGGAACGTACTTGCTCCTACTCAGATCGAACGACTTCAAAACCTTGCCCGAACTGACCTCCAGCAGTAGAGCGCGGTCCGCAAGGTTATCGGCTATGAGCAATTGATCGCCTTGCCTTGAAGGCAAGAGAGCGAATCCAGCGGGGTATGCCGGCGCGGTTCGGGCCGCGATCTTCCCAGCGTCATAAACCAGTTCCTTTCCTGCGGGCAGCGGCTGCGCCGGAATTTTAATGTAACTCTCCGGAATGACTTCTCCGTTTGAAAATTTGTAAACCGCGATCCCGCTTTCCGAAAGCGCGGAAAGCGATGCGTAAAGCCGCTGGCCGTCTCTCGAAAACCCAAGCCCAACGAAGTAACTCTGCAAGGTGGTTTTCTCATCGCCCCGCAGGCGGTCGTCAGGAAAATCACGGAATTGATTCGTGCGCAGATTGAGAATCCCAATCGATTGCCGGACTCCGCTCTCTACATTTCCATATCCTTCGTTGAGTAGCGCGGCGTATCGACCATCCGGACTCAACGCAATGGTCGCCGGATAGCCGTTAGTGCTCGCAACGAACCCGGGCACAGGCAGATTCAGACGCTTGCTGGTCGCCAGATTGACTTCGCGCGAGTGCTCCTGGTAAGCGCGGGTAGCAATAAAAAGGCAAAGGATGACGGCTCCCACACCGAGCGCGGATAGAATTCGTTTCACAGTCGGACCTCGATCGTCGTTTAGATGCAAATCACTCCATATTTTCACGGGTAAGACACACAGTCTTGAATGAATTTGATCTGCCAACGCAGGCGTCAATGCGGTTCAAGACAGGAGCACGAATTGCCGCGAACATAATAGTTGCCGGACTCGTCGTCCGCCACCAGCATCAAACCACCAGGAGGAGTCATGAATCTGCTCGGGATCTGGTTGCTGGTTCTGGCAAGCGTCACCGTGACGCTTGCCCAACAATCGGCCAAAGACTCGTCGCCGTCCACGCCGCCGAAAGTTACCATTGAAGGTTTGGTGCGCGATATTGCCTGCCCAATCCAAAACTTCGAGGCAACCGCAACGCACTACAGCAAGAAGTGCCTCAATGAATGCGCCCACAACGGCGCCCCACTGGGCATCCTCACCGAAGACGGAGATATCTACGTTCCCATCTCCGACCAGATGCCCGACACAGATCAACGGCAAAAGCTTCTTCCCTTTGTCGGGAAGTACGTGCAGGTGAGCGGCGTTGTGTACGACAGAAAAGGAACGCGAGCGATTGCCATCGGCGAAATCAAAGAAATGAAGGATGTGCATCTGACAGTAGACGAGTAAGAAGTAATCAGACCCGGTCAACACATCGGCGCCAAGCCGCCGGGGGCGCGCCGGAAATTCGCTGCACCCATCGCGTCATGTGAGCCTGATCGGCAAAACCTGTGTCGGCGGCAATTGTGCAGAGCCCCTGGGAACTTCTGGTGATCTGTAACCACGCGTGACGCGCCCGGATTTCGGCGCGCAAAACCGATGGGGTCGTTCCGTAGGCAGCCGAGAATCCGCGGGAAACAGTCTCGGGTGCGAGCCCGTTCACTTCCGCCCAATTGCCAATCGCGGTGGAAGAATCGTGTGTCAGATCCGCCAGCAACAAATCCGGCCAGTCATTTTGTTTGCCAGGCGATGGCAGCTTGCCGTTCATGAGAGTGCGTTCCAACAGAGCCGTTGCCGCGCACACGTCCCGCTCGGCCGTGCGTGCGATTTCGTCCGCATTCTCCACGTGGTAAAGACCGCCCATTCCCTTCAAGTCGTCCCACTCCAGCCGAATCAGTTTCACGCCTGCCGAAATCATCTGATTGGCGTGGCAATCCATCGCCGGATGAATCAGCACGTCGCCGGCTGTGGCATGGATGCGGCCTACGTATCCCGATTCTTCAAACGCCCCGGCGAGAACTACAGTTGCGTAAGCGTGCAAATGCCGGTGCCGCGGCAGACTGAAACTGCTGGGCAGCGTTTCTATGCCATGCCTGATTGTTCGGAAGTGCGATTTGTCGATGGTCGATAACATGCCCGGCGGCACGGAAACCTTACCACAGCCTCGACAGGCCCCTGTTCACCCAAAGAGCTTCTTTACCGTTTGACTCTGGTTAGACGAGAAAAAGTTGCCAACGTCATCAGCCCCGCTGTTAACGCCGCGAATGGAGTCTTGCCCGCGAATCGAGTCAAATTGGTTCAAGACATAGGCCGCGCGTTTGATTCATCCTGACCGAGGTAAGCCCTGGCTCCCCTATGGCTGCCTGGAAGAAATCGGTTCTGCCGGGCAGCCGCACCAGCAGGGCGAATACAAATATGACCACGACAGACCGGCGATCGTTTATTCAAATGGCGCTCGCCTTGGGCGCAACCGCAGCCTGGCGGAAGCCCTTCGCGAGAGCGTCGAACACTTCTTGGCAGGAACGCCGCGAGTTTTACCCGGAGGGCGTCGCGTCTGGCGATCCCGATAGCAACAGCGTCATCCTATGGACCCGCCGGCCGCCGCTTAACGGCAACCCGGTGGAGCAATTGACGGTGGAAGTCGCCGAGGATGATTCTTTTCGCCGAGTCGTGGCTACTGCGGCTGCGCCATTCTCGCAGGCCTCCGACTGGACCTGCCGGGTATTGGCTGGCGGCTTGAGCCCAGCCAAGGTTTATTGGTATCGCTTCACGGACGAGCACGGCAACGGCAGCCGCGTGGGACGCACCATTACCGCGCCCAACGAAAACGATACGCGTCCCGTCCGCTTCGTGTTCATCAGTTGCCAGAACGTCACTCAGGGAGCGCAGAATGCCTACCGCCGAATGATTTATGAAGACGAGCGCGCTGCCGAAGAGGATCGCATCGGATTCGTGCTCCACCTGGGAGACTTCATTTACGAGCTTGTCTGGTATCCGGAGGATCGACCTCAGGGAATGTACAGCCGCCGCCTGCGTGATGTCGTTCGCTATGAAAACGGCGAAAGGATCGACGACGTTCACATTCCCACCACAGTTGGCGACTACCGCGCCGCTTACCGCGGCTACCTGCACGATCCGGATCTGCAGGATGCGCGCGCTCGCTGGCCTTTCGTCTGCATGTGGGACAACCACGAGTTCAGTTGGATCGGCTGGCAAAGCCTGCAACGCTTCGAAGGCATCAATCGTCCTGCTCAAACGCGCAAGGTTGCCGCCAACCAGGCATTCTTCGAATATCAGCCCGCCCGCTTGTTCAAGCCCAGCGGGCCGTCGCTCGATCAGTTCGATCCGCCCAAAGTCACCGACGCCCCAATCACACACTTCGACGACCATGGCCTTGGGCAGGAACCCAACAATCTGACGGCAATCCACAGCCTGAGGGGCTATCGCACTGTGCGCTGGGGCCGCAACATGGAATTAATCATTACCGACCAGCGCAGCTACCGGTCGGAAGAACCAACCTATCGCAAAGAAGCCCAGGCTTTCACCAGCGACGACTTTCCCACCTTCATGCCGCAGGAAGTGCTCGACATACTCGATGCGGGAAAAGCCTACAACAACGGCAACCCTCCCGCCACGATCAAGTACGGTGGCAAAGAGGTCCCGAACTTCCGCAAAGATGAGCCGCCCACGACCATCCTTGGCGCGGAGCAAAAGGCCTGGTTTCTCGATCGCTTACAGCACTCCAACGCCACGTGGAAGATATGGGGAGACACCATCGCCACCCTCGACATGCGTGCCGACCCCCAAAATTTGCCGCACGGTCTGACCAAACCTTGGCCCGGAGCCCAATACGCCGGATTTGGCGCCGGCACCGGCGCGGGCGACCACAGCACTGCCTACCTGGAACGCGCCGAGATTTATGACTTCGTTCGCGATCAAGGGATCACCGGCTTCGCCACCGTTGCCGGAGACCGGCACAGCTTTTGGGCTGGACTCGCCTCCAAAGGCCTTCCTCCAAAATCATTCGAGCCGGTCGGGGTTGCCTTTGTGACGGGTTCCATCTCTGCCCCAACCATTGTTGAGGCGCTCGAATTCGGGTTTCCCAAAGATCATCCGCTTCGACTTTTGTTTGTCGGCGAGGGGCCGCAGGATGCCTCTCCGCAGCCGACCATGAACCTGTTGCTGCATCACGGCGTGCGCTCGTGTCTCGAGTACGCGAAGAGCGGCGACATCCAAAAAGCTCGCTCACTTTCAAATCCCGATCTCTCCCCTCATGTGTCCTTTGTGGACATGGCCGCCCACGGTTACGCCGTCGTGCACGTCACCAGCGACACGCTGCAAGCAGAATTTGTCTGCATTCCGCGGCCACTGGACCGCAGCGACCGTCCCGATGGAGGTCCTTTGCGCTATCGCACCCGACATCAAGTTAAGCTCTGGAGTAAAGGCGAAGTCCCTAAGCTGGAAACCCAGATCATCGAAGGTGATCCCAGGTTCTCGATTTAAGCAATGAACATGAATCAAGACTTACTATCTACCTCAACCGGTCCGGCCTGTTCCATCCGGCTCGCCGCGCCCGGAGATTGCGATCGAATCGCCCGATTGTCGGGTCAACTTGGTTACGAGTGCACAGACCAGCAGGTACAGGCGCGTCTCGTCGACATGCACAACTCCGGTCAGCACACTGTGTTTGTGGCAGAGCTCCCAGGGGAGCGGATCGCTGGCTGGATTGGGGTGTACATTTTTCGTTCTGTCGGAATGGATCCCTTTGCAGAGATCAGCGGCCTCGTCGTCGACGAAATGGTGCGCTCTCGCGGCATCGGGGCGATGCTGCTGGATGCCGCCGAGGAATGGGCGCGCGGCATGGGTTGTTCGGTGATGTCGGTCCGATCGAATGTGATTCGTGGCCGCGCGCACGCCTTCTATGAAAGCCGTGCGTTCAGGCTTGTAAAAGAGCAAAAAGTATTTCGGAAAAGTTTGTGATATTACTAGCGCCAAAAACAATAAAGAATTTTTCAACACCGCTCGATGGACCAATCGCATTGGTGGTTGTCACGTCATCCGAGGGCGATGCTAGAAACGAACGCTGGCGTTGAATATTGTCAAGAATGCCAGTGCCGGCGGGCAAGTTTTAGATGCTGCATGAGTCCATCGGTCCAATTGCGCCTTTCGCCTAGCTAAGTGGGACTAAGGGTATTGGCTGCCGGTTCGATCAGATGTAAGCCGCACTCGGTTTTGGAACTGCCTGCCCAGCGTCCGGATCGCGGAGCCTCGCCCAACCCAACCGAGCGAGTGCAATGAGTGCAACCGATACTCGGATAGCCGCGATCGTGCAAGGGGTTGTAAGGCACACCGTGGTCATGGATATAGCGCCAAACCTGAGGGGGCGACCAATCAACGATGGGATTAACTTTGGTCAGACCGAATTTCACATCCCACTCAATCTTGCGGGCTACGGTCCGCGAAGGAGTTTGGTCGCGGCGAATGCCGGTTATCCAGGAACGCAGTTCGCGTAATTTCCTGCGCAACGGTTCCACCTTGCGCAGATTGCAGCAAGCATCGGCATCTCGCGCCCACAAAGCTGCGCCGTATTCGTTTTCCTGCGCCTCTGGAGACAGGATCGGGTAGACCCGCTCAATCGTAATCCCGTATTTTTCTTCAACCCGATGCATTAGGTCGTAAGTTTCGGGGAAGAGGAGCTCGGTATCCAGCGTAAAGACACGAAAATCAGTGCCGCGGAAACGCGAGGCCATGTCGATGATGCACATCCCTTCGAGGCCGAGTGCGGACGAGATTGCGATCTCGCGGCCAAACAAATCGAACGCCCAGGTGAGCACTCGTTCCGCGGGCCAACTGTCGGCGAATGGCAACTCGCTGTTGTGGACCTCGATTTGATCATTCCGAGGTCCAATCTCCGAACCTTGATTTTTCACGCGATACGCTCCTGATTCTCTTGCACGGGTACTGACTGCGAGGGAAGGTGTTCTTCCAAGAAAACGGCAGGGTGTCCGGAAGTGGCTGGTGATACGGGCAAAGGCGGAGCGATTGACGTACCACTCCACGAGCCCAGGCTCTGGGACAACCGTGCAACCTCTCCAACGATAATCAACGAAGGTGCGGGAAGCGGTTTCACCGTATGCAAGTCCCGAAGGACGGTGCGATAGGATTGCTGATGCGGGCTCGCGGCGCGCGATACGATGATGCATGCTGTGGCTGGAGCGATCCCGGCTGTCGCGAGCCGCTGAGCAATTTCACCATAATGGTTGCCCAGCATGTAGATCACCAGCGTCACGCCGTCTGTACTCAGCCGGCTCCAATCGCTGCCTTCATGCCCGGAAGCGTGCTGCGCGGTCAGGAATATTACCGCGGATGAGAGGCCACGATGGGTAAGCGAAATCTGAGCAGCCGCTGCGGCACCGAGAGCAGCGGTAATGCCAGGTACGATTTCGTAGGAAACATTGGCGCGTCGAAGAGCGTCCATTTCCTCGCCGGCGCGGCCAAAGATCAACGGATCGCCGCCTTTCAGGCGGAGAACGTGGAGCCCTGCGTGAGCGAGAGTGATCATCATCAAGTTGATTTCGTGCTGGCGAATCTGCTTCCTGCCGCAGCGCTTGCCGACGTTCAATACCTGGGCGGTCAAGGGAATAAGGCGCAGGATCTCGGGTGTTACCAGGTCATCGTGCAAAACCACGTCAGCAACACGCAGCAGGCGAAGAGCTTTGACTGTGAGCAGTTCCGGGTCACCCGGGCCGGCTCCGACTAAATAAACAGTGCCTTTCATATACGGTTTCCTTCGTTGTTCGAATTTTGGGGGCCGGCCGATGCCGATTCAACAGGGACATGGCTGGCCAAAGAGTGAAGCAGTTGGCGTTTGCGCCCACGGTGGAGATCGCTCGCCAGGACAAGTTTTCGCGCTTTGCCGAGCTCGTCGACCCAGGGCCCATACGCGGGTCCGAACTGGCTTTCAAGTTGCTTGCGAAGATGCTGGGCGAACGATGGACTTTTGCCAGCAGTGGAGATGGCAATTTGCAGACTGCCGCGCTGAACCACGGCAGGATAGAAAAAATCGCAACGCTCGGGATCGTCGACCGCGTTGCAGAGCACGCCCCGTAGGGTAGCCTCGCGATAGGCAAACTCGTTCAACTCACGCGAGTTTGTCGCGGCGACTACAAGAAATATTCCATCCAGATCGTTTGCCCTGAAGGGTCGCGTGTGTAATTCGATCCTCCCGGCAGCCGCCCAGCTTCTGACGTGATGAGACGGCTCCAAGGCGATCACGCGAACGCGAGCGCCAGTTTCAATCAGAGTGGCGATCTTTGGCTCGCCGACCTTACCTGCGCCGATGACCAGGCAGGTGCGGCCGGACAACTTCACGAACATGGGAAACAGGCTAATCATGGAGAGTCTCCGCAACGCTGCCGTCCGGAAGGTCGCGAGGGACGGGTGCAACCTCCTGCCCGGCCAGAAAGCCGCGTATTTCAGGCTCGCTGTGTCGGGCAAAAAACCGCCGCAGATTCTCGCCCGGTTCGCGCTCGGTCAAGTAATGACCCAGCAGCCTCTCAATCGCCTCGGGTACTTCCGTTGCCGCACAACGGTATCCAACCGGGCGGGCCGTAGACTCGTATAGCCCAAGCGCGCCGCCGACACAAAAGTAATAGGCGTCGACGAGTTTGCCGGAGATTTTGATTTTCTTGCCTTCAATTCCCAGGTCGGCGATCCAGTGCTGGCCGCAACTGTTGGGGCAACCGGTGACGTGTAGTTTCAGGTGCTGGTCAAAATCAGGAAGACGTTCCTCGAGTTCTTCGACCAGCCAGCGCGAAAAACTCTTCGTCTCGGTTATCGCGAGCTTGCAGAATTCGGCGCCGCTGCAGGCGATAGTGCCCCTGAAAAAAGGTGAACCGCTGACGCGAAGACCGATTGCATCCAGCTCGCACGCCAAGTCGCCGGCGCGGACCGTGGGGACATTCACGATGAGCAGGTTCTGCATGTTGGTGGTGCGAAGGTCGCCGTTACCGTACCGGTCGGCCAATTCAGCCGCCGCATGCATCTGCTCGGCGGTGATGCGCCCGCGCAGTGCCACCGCGCCCACCCAGGAAAGCCCGGGCTGCTTCTGCGCGTGAATTCCTGCGTGATCGCGGTAGACGTCGTTGGGTACAAGCTCGGGAACGGCCGGGTCGAGATGGAATCCGATTTTGCGTTCGAGAGTGTCGAGAAATTGTTCGGCAGTCCACCCGTAACGCAGAAAAAGGAATTTCAGCCGCGCCCGCTCACGATGTTCACGCAACGCCTCGAAATCGCGGAAGAACTCGGCGATACCTTGAACTACCGGCAGCACTTGCTTCCAACGAACGAACGCGTTGAGCTTGGTCGCGACGTGCGGCTCGGCCGAAAGTCCGCCCGCCACACGCAGCGAAAAGCCCACATCAGTTCCGCGCTTCGTTGCGCGTTCTGTCGCCGTCAGACCGATGTCGTTGATCTCTGGGTAGGAGCACCACGCCGGGCATCCCGTGATTGCGATTTTGAATTTTCGCGGGAGGTTATAGAAGTCCGCGTTGCCTGCAAACCGCCGCGAGACTTCGAGCGCAAGCGGCGAGGCATCGCAAATCTCGTCGGCATCGATTCCTGCCACCGGACAGCCGGTTACGTTGCGAACCACATCTCCGCATGACCCCGTGGTGTTCAGCCCGACCTTCCACAGCTCATCGAGCAATTCGGGAAGCGCCTCGATGGTGATCCAATGCAACTGAATGTTTTGGCGAACCGTGATATCGGCGATGGAATTGGCGTAGCGCCGGCTGAGGTCCGCGATGGTGCGGAGTTGCTCTGAGCGCAGAATCCCGTTGGGGATTCGAATCCGTACCATGAAGCGCTCGAGCGCGCGGCCCTCGCCGTTCTTGCCACCGATGGCTCCGGCGCCATCACCCTGCGTGTACACGCCCCACCAGCGGAAATAGGTTCCAATCCACTCGGGCGGAATCGAGCCGAACCCTTGCCTGGCAAAGCCGCGGATTTCCTCCAGGGCCTCCCACGGGTTCTTCTCGCGCTTCAGCCGTTCTACGCGCTGTGCTTTCGTTTCCGTCGTCTGCGTCATGAAGTTCGCGGCACCTCTCCGGACAAACAAAAAAACCCACCGTCAGATCGTTCTGACGATGGGTTTTAAATGCTGTCCTAAATTGAACTTATCTAGTCAAGACCGCCTCCCATGTCAGAACGCAGACATCCCCGACAACAACAGCAGGACATCCGCATCGTGAGAGGAGTTTGACTGGTGATTACCATTGCTATGATGCCAAATGCAGTTTTCGTTGGTTTAGCATAACCGCCAATAAACCCTCAGATGCACTATTTCAGCAGGAGGAATCAAAAAAACTTTTTAGGCCCCAACCCACCCACGTCAGGCCGGAACAAAACCGAATCGGCGGGACCACCCGACTCAGTTCCCGTCCCGGAGCGGATGACGAACCTTGGGTTCGCCCGATGTGATCCGGTTATTATGCTCTACATCGTGATAAAAAACCGCCGGCCTACCCGGGAACTGATTTTATCGTCGCCCGAGAAAGTCGCATCGCTGCGGTGTATCTTTATCTTCGACAAGGTACCTTAAGAGTGGAGCGGGTTTCTTACTGTTTCGCCCGCGTGTATTTATTGACCCAGTTGGTCTCCCAGGTTTTGCCTCCATCATTCGAAAATGCCTGCTCCGACTGCGCAGAGTCATCGCCGGTCTTCCAGATAGAAAAACGGACCCAAACGTCGCGGCCGTTGATTTCTTCTTGGTCATAAAAATCGCAGCGGTCGTTTTTGCACTGTCCGACGCCGGGATCGCCCAAGGTCCCGACATTGGGTGTCGCGAAGTCGAGGTTCCATTCATGCGTATTCGGATTGAACCACCGCAGCGCCATCAATTGCACGTGTCCGGCCGAGCCATTCCCTTCGTATTCGACCAGGTTGGCGCGCCCTCCCCACACTCGTGTGACCACGGTCTGGCCATCCAGATCGGCC
This sequence comes from Terriglobales bacterium, assembly GCA_036392935.1. Lineage (GTDB taxonomy): Bacteria > Acidobacteriota > Terriglobia > Terriglobales > Acidobacteriaceae > DASVWZ01. The sequence goes on from DASVWZ010000031.1 coordinate 16,141, forward strand.
CAGGTGGTTGACCCGGTGAGCGGATGCATCAGCCGCGAAGACTGCGCGTGCCACGTTCCCAAGTCGAAGTCGAATGCATGCGCATCCGGATCGCCGCTCATCGGCTCCGCCCCGGCGGCCATGTCTGAAGGCGGCAAGTCCTTTTCGCGCGTCTTAATGGCATCGAAAGAGGTGAACCAGGTTTTGCCTCCGTCGTTCGAATACGATTCGGTATAGCGATGCGAATTAGGAGTGATCTCGGACCACGTTCCTCGCACGAAGATCGCCTTGTCATGGAAGGTATCGTGCGCATACAGTTCGCCGCGGCCGTCGCGGAACTCGCCCACCATCCCGCCCGACATAACCGGATTTTTGCTGTTAAGAAACGTCTGACTCCATTGATGCGACTGCGGATTGTATAGAAACAGTGACAATCCTTCCCAATGACCCTTGGGACCGTCAGCCTCGATTTCCTCGAGCTTGGCGCGCCCACCCCAAACCGGGCGAATGGTAACCGTGCCGTTGAGTTCGACGACATCGCTCGCGGGTGAAAACGGATCGAGTGTGCGACGTATGTGCGTATGCCAAACACCAGTGTTGAAATCGAAGTCGTGGGAGCCATCGCGAACTTGAGGCTTGCCTCTATCGGCGGCCTGATCGGCGGGGAACGCGACCTGAGCCGCACAAAGTAATAGAGAGATTGCCGAGATCCGGAGGATATTTTGAATTTTGCCTGCTTTGGTTTCTTTCATGTCCGCAGTGTAGGCTTACTAACATTCATCTCGTCGCAGATATGGCACAGGGATTTTCAAAGGAAAATCAAAGTTCAGTCGAGTCGGCTTATCGATTTGGCGATTTTTCGCTCTATCCGCAGGACCGGCTGCTGAAGAAGGGAAAGATGCCGGTAGCTTTGCAACCCAAGGCCTTCGACGCCTTGCTCTGCATGGTCAGCGGCGCGGAACACCTGGTTTCCAAGCAGGAGTTGAAGCAAACTTTGTGGCCGGATGTTCACGTGAGCGAACGTAATCTTACGAACGTGATTGTGGGCCTGCGAAAAATACTGGGCCGGGATGCGGTCCGCACAGTTTCAAAACATGGATATCGATTTGAGTTGCCTGTCCTGAGTGAGCCGGGTTTGAACCGCATGACCTACGAGCGTTTCCTCCGCGCAAAGCGGCTAACTGACCAACGCTCTTTGGAATCCATGCAACTGGCGCGCGATCTGTTCTCGACCTGTCTGGCGGAAAACCTGAACTTTGCGCCGGCATGGGCATGGCTTGGGCGGTGCTGCTGGTTTCTCGATAAGTTCAGCGAGAAGCCTTCTGCTGGAGGAGAATTAGCCGAGGCAGCGTTTCGGCGCGCATTTGTGCTTGACCCCGACCTGGCGGATGCGCATCAGTTCTATACACTCTTCCAGGTTGATACTGGCAAAGCCGAGCCGGCCATGAGGCGGTTGATGGAGCGACTGGCGCGTCATCCGGATGAGCCCGAGTCTTTCTCCAGCCTTGTCCAGGTGCTGCGATTTCGTGGATTGCTTGCCGAATCGATTCAGGCCTATGAACGAGCCGTCGAACTGGATCCCGCGGTCAACAGCAGCGTTGCGCACACATTTTTTATGGCTGGGCAATACGAAACCGCAATCGAAGTGTATGGTGGACGCGCAGGCTACTATCTGGACGCTGCCGCGTGGGCGGCACTGGATGATTACAAGCAGGCGAGCGTCCTGCTGCGCCAACGATTGCGGAAAACACCTCTATCAAAGTTGGTCACCGCGCTTATGAGTTCGTTGCTGGCGATTCTTAAAGGCAAAGCCAAACAAGCCGTCAGCATCATGGATCGGGCTGATGCCAGCCGGGAGCCGGAAATTCTGATCTATTTTGCACGGCATCATGCTCGCATTGGGTCGCTTAATTCGTCCATGCGACTTCTAAAAGAAGCGATGGAGTCGGGTTTTATATGCGCGCCTGAGACATTGAGATCCGATCCCTGGTTCCGCGGTCTCAGAAAACACCGAGAGTTCGGCCGATTCCTCGAGACAGCGCAAAGTTGCGTCGACTGCGCGCGATCGAGCTTGGACCAATTCGGAACCATTTCGAATGATATTTGAAAATGTGACCGTCCAGACCCCTTGCCTATGGCCGAATTCCCGGCTATAAAATTAATAAGCGTGCCATTTACGTGTCATGTGTCTGTCACAAGGACAGTGTTAACATGTGCCCTCTGTGACTTTCGCAAATCTGCTTAGGCAGGAATAATTTTCTCAGCTGCATGCTGCTTTTGAACGCGGTTGTTCGCGCTCGTGGCTGCGTGTACCGGCTCTTCAATCCCCCGCCGCGCACAGGCGCGGCTACGAGAGGCGACTGCGTTGAGAGAGGCAAGTTCGCGTTTAGGGTTTGTTGTTCTTCAGATTCTTTGGGTTGTACCTGTAGCGCTCCTAGCGCCGTCGTTCGCGCAGAGCGTTAACCTATCCTGGGAAGCCAGCACATCCCACGATACGGTGGGCTACAACGTGTATCGCGGGCATAATGCGACCGGCCCATTCTCCAAAATAAACTCTGCGCTCGATCCCAATACGGCATATACGGACAGCACAGTAAAGGCCGGCCATACCTATTATTACGTTACGACGGCCGTCGATGGCCAAGGCGGCCAGAGCGGCTATTCGAACGAAACCGAAGCGATCATTCCCCAGACTGGCGCGGGCTCTGAGAACGTTCTCTTCAGCTTTGCCGGCGCCGGCGAACCGAACTCTCCGTATGCAGGGTTGGTCTTCGACAAGTCGGGAAATCTCTATGGCACCACGGTCCTCGGAGGGACCAGCAACCAGGGTACGGTGTTCGAGCTGACGCCCAATTCCAATGGATCGTGGACGCAGACGGTATTGTACAATTTCACGGGCGCCGCGGACGGAGGACAGCCGCACGGGAGTCTGATCCTGGATTCCAGCGGAAGTTTGTACGGCACTACTAATTATGGGGGCAATTCAAATTGCAGCTCGGGATGCGGAACGGTATTCGAGCTTGTGCCCGGCGCGGGTGGATGGACGGAATCAGTCCTGTACGCTTTTACCGGAGCCAGCGATGGCCGGGAACCCTACGCCCGCCTGCTCTTTGATTCCGCTGGTAATTTGTATGGCACAACGTTACAGGGCGGGAACATCACATCGGCATGCAGCGTCGGGTGTGGGACGGTGTTTGAATTAGCGCCTGCTTCTGGCACCTGGTCTGAAAGCGTGCTTTATGCCTTTCAAGGGGGCACAGATGGCGCGTCGCCATACTCTGGGTTGATCTTCGATTCAAAGGGAAACCTGTATGGAACCACTAGCGCGGGCGGCAAGGATGCGAGCGGGGTTATCTTCAAACTGAGCCCAGCTTCCGGCGCGTGGACCGAACGCGTCCTGCATGGGTTTGATGGCGGGGGGGACGGGCAATATCCTTACGGGGACCTGATTGCCGACGCTTCCGGAAACCTTTATGGGACTGCCTATCAAGGCGGAGCCCGAGGTGACGGAGTTGTGTTTGAACTGCAACATGAGTCCGGCCAGTGGTTGCTGAATGTGCTCCATGCCTTTAGCGATGCCCCGGCGGGCAATCCTGTGGCGGGGCTGACTCTCGACGTATCCGGCAACGTGTATGGCACAACCATGCTCGGCGCGACTGAATCGTCCTGCGCAGGCGGGTGCGGTGCCCTGTTCGAATTGCTGCCTGTTTCCGGAAGCTGGCAGTACAAGCTGGTTCACACCTTCGGGCGTGGCGGAGATGGGTATCGTCCCAGCGGTGATCTGGTCTTCGATTCTTCGGGCAACATTTACGGCACTACCCAAGCGGGGGGCGCGACCAACGCCGGGATGGTATTCGAGATCATGAACTAGACGGTCGGGTGACGTGCCGCGGTAGCCGCCTGGTTTCGCTGGTTGAGCCGCCGCAGAATCATCGCTTGGGAGTCTAGCCTGGGAAGTAACCGTTACCAGGTAAGAATTATTTCCGCGCAAAGGTGCTGGCCGAGCGCCTGACCTTTTTGCCATCGCTGTTTGCCCTTCGGCGAAATGAGTACGTCCTTCCGCAACCTGTTTCACTGACCCACCGCCGCCTACACTGACTCTTGGTGCGGGCTCTTCTTTTTGACCAAATGACGAGACCTTCTATGAAAATGACCGTATCCGGTTGGTATTTGCTGGTGGCAACAATGGCGCTGACGACCATGGTGGGTTGCCAAGGTCTCTCTACTGGAGGCTCGCAGCAGACTCAGCCTGGCGCCGGGCAGATCAGCTTTTCACCAACCAGCGTTGCGTTCGGCAAAGTGCTGGTGGGAAACAACCAGAGTCAGCCGGTCACGATGACGAATTCGGGCGCCTCAACCGTGAGCGTGACCAAGGCCACAGTCACGGGAACTGCTTTCGCCATTTCCGGTTTGAGTCTGCCGATGGATCTGGCGGCCGGGCAAAGTCACAGCTTTACTGTGGTGTTCACACCGCAGTCCACTGCAGCTGCCACCGGGAATATCGCTATAACGAACAATGGCGCTACCCCGACGGTCAACCTTTCGCTTTCAGGCAACGGGCAGGCTGATGGTGCGCTTACAGTCAATCCAACGAGCCTTAATTTTGGAAGTGTGCAAGAGGGCGCAAGCCAGCCCTTGACGGAGACGCTCCAAAACACTGGAGGATCCAGCATTGTTGTCAGCCAAGTCGCCGCGACCGGTGACTTCAGCGTTGGCGGGTTGTCGCTGCCATTGACATTGCAGGCAGGCCAGAGCCAACCGTTTACCGTTACATTTTCGCCGAAATCGGCCGGCAGCGAGTCTGGGAATGTCAGCATCACGAGTACCGGCGTAAATCCTTCAGTAAACGTGCCGCTGGCGGGCACCGGGCTTGCGCCGGGTTCGTTGATAGCAAACCCGTCCAGCATCGATTTCGGAAGCGTGCAAGTCGGCAACAGCAAGTCGGTTTATGAGACTTTAACCAATTCCAGTGGGTCATCGACCGTGACCATCTCTCAAGCCCAGGCGAGCGGTTCCGGATACGCGATCGTGGGATTGACCACTCCTCTCATTCTGACGCCCGGACAGCACTACACGTTCACAGTCACTTTCGCTCCGCCGTCTGCTACGGTCGAAAGCGGCAGTATCACCGTCGATTCCGACGCAGTAAATTCAGACCTGACGATCCCGCTTAGCGGTACGGGCTCGGCGGTGCCTACGAGCCAGCTATCTGTATCGCCCTCAACCTACGCGTTCGGCAGTGTCACCGATGGCTCAAATGCTTCGCTGCCGGCGGCTTTGGTCGCAACCGGCGCGAGTGTGACGGTGACCGCAGACAATTTCAGCAACTCTGCATTTTCACTTAGTGGATTGTCATTCCCGGTGACCGTTAACCCCGGACAGAATGTCCCGTTCACAGTGACTTTCACGCCTCAAGGTGCTGGACCGGCCAGCGGCACACTCTCATTCACCAGCAATGCCACGAATTCAAGCGGGGCTTCGCTAAGCGGAACTGGAGTGGCGGCTTCGCACACCGTGAGCTTGAATTGGAATCCGAGTTCGTCACAAGGGGTTGACGGATATAACATCTACAGGGGAACGCAGTCGGGCGGGCCTTATTCAAAGATCAACGCATCGCTGAACGCGGGCACGAACTACGTCGATTCGACGGTAAGCAACGGTCAAACATACTATTACGTAACCACGGCCGTGAACTCGAGCGATCAGGAAAGCGGCTATTCCAATCAGGCAAAAGCCGTGATTCCCAGCAACTAGTATCGGCGGAAGCTCAGTCGCGATCCACCGTCACGCCGGCGACGAACCGGCCTGCGCAAGGGCTCCTGATTGGCTCGATCTTTCTTCCGGGCGGCGCAGAATCCACAGTAAGAAAAAGATCGATAACAGGGCGACCGCGAAGAAAACAACACCTCCCTGGTGATGCAGTTTCCCCGTCAAAAATCCGGGATCAACCCGCGTGCCCAGCATCGTGATAGTGAAGATTCGCAATCCATTCTTCGCCACAGAGAGAGGAACAGCGGCTGCGATCACAAAAAGCTTCCGCCAAGGCGACCGCAGAAGAAGCTGCGCCAGCACCATGGTGGTCATGAGCAACATCAGACTCGAACGGATGCTGCTGCACTCCTTTGCAACTTCGATAGTGAGACCGGGGATCGAAAGCTTCAGGCCATCCTGCGCGACGGGTACTCCGGCTGTCGAAAACAAGGTTGTGGCGGCAAAGGCCGATCCATTTTGCAGCCACCGCACAACGTGATTGACTACAGACGACGGCAGCGGGACCATCCACAGCAGGAAGCACAGTGGGAATATCGCCCCTCGAGCTGCTCGCTGGCCAAAACAAAATGTGAATGCACCGATTGACCAGAGTACGAAAGCCAACATCTGAAAAGCTAGGCGAACGTCATCAGCTAATGCGGTGCCCTGCCACGTGCACAGCGCTGCAACCAAGGCAGCGAAGAACATCGCGACAGATCCGACGACGATACCAGAGCGCTGATCGATAAGCGGCGGCTTCCAATCGGAGTAAATCAAGACCAAGCTCAAGGGCAGGATTAAGAGAATCTGGGTATATGCATCTTTGGATAGGGCAAGGCGATAGGTGAGGAGCAACGGATGCCACGCTGCCGCAATCGCAGCGGTCAACAACAGCAGGAACCGTAATTGCGCAGATTTTTCCATGATCGATCGTTGCAGCGGCGAGGGGAATCTCTATTCTGGCACACTTGCCTCGCAACCCTGCATGAAGGGGATCATTTCCAAGCTCTTTCGTAACGAGTAGCGGATAATACTGAGAGCGCGAACGGCGGTTGAAAACAAATGCCAACCCGATGTGATTTTCCTTTACCGCCGGACCTTCCGCGCCCCGTAGACGACGGCGGAGCCGCGCACTTGCGCGGAATGCCGGTCCCAGCGATCGCTCTACCGTCCACATCGGGCGAATTGATTGATCTGTCGAAGCGTACCTCGCTACGGACCGTGGCTTACTGTTATCCGATGACCGGGGTTCCCGGGCGCCCGTTGCCTGAGGGATGGGACAACATTCCGGGGGCGCGAGGCTGCACTCCACAGGCGCTTGGTTTTCAAGAACACACCGGTAATTTCGCCGCGCTGCAGGCAGAAGTGTTTGGGATCAGCACTCAGACCAGCGACTACCAGCGCGAGGTGAAAGAACGCGTCGGGCTATCTTTCGATATCCTCAGCGACGCGCAATTCAAGTTCTGCGACGCATTGCAGTTGCCGACATTCCAGGTCGATGGCATGAGGTTGCTGAAACGTCTCACATTAGTTCTTCGAGATGGCCATATCGAGCATGTGTTTTACCCTGTGTTTCCGCCGAATGAAAGTGCCAGTGAAGTGGTTCAGTGGTTGCGCAACCATCGACTGACATAGACGGAGACCCTCAAGGGATCATCGCCGTGGTTTCGTTGGATTTTTTGCTCTCACGATCGTGGTCGTCAACGGCAGATACAACGTAGGAGTACATTCTTCCGCTCTGGACAATATGGTCTTCATACTTCAGTCCGGTAGATGAACCGATCTTCACATACGGGCCTCCGCGCGATGTACTGCGATAGATGTAATACCTTGTTACCTTCGCACCCGAGCCCGTGACCGGTGCTTGCCAGGTCAAGGTCACGCTGTGGGGCTTGGTTTTTGCACTGAATATCGAGAACCCGATTAGTCCCACAAACGTTACTACACCCAGCAATGCCAAGGGAAAGATCTTCTTCACGATGTGAGAACCTTACCGGAATTTACTCCATACGCAAAAGCAACGTCGGTTCCCTCACAACATCGAACTTGCTGATCTCTTCAACCACGCTCCGCATTAACGGTTCCGAGACCGGCTCAACGGTGATCACCAAAGACGACAGTCCATTTCCGTGGTGAGATTCCTGTTCGATGGAAGCGATGTGGATATCGTGCCCGGCAAGGAGCTCAGCCAATCGCGCGACGGTCCCACGCTGATCTTTCACAATCAGGTGCATGTACCAGGGAACCGGCCGGGGATGGTCGCTGACAATCAATTCCGCACCGCATGCAAATCCTGGGATCCGCTTGGCTCGCAGCTGACCGGCCGCAAGATCGCCGGCGATTTCGATGAGATCCGAAACTACCACCGCACCGGTGGCATAGCCTCCGGCGCCGTGGCCATAGAACATCTGTGTGCCAACTTTCGCGCCGGTGAAGTAGATCGCGTTATGGACACCCTGCACCCTTGCCAACAGAGACCTCCGGCTGATCATCCACGGCTGGACGGAGACTTCTACACCGGCGTCGGTTTTTTCCGCCGAGCCGATCAGCCGGATGGTGGAGTCGTGCCGGTTGACCATGCGAATATGGACGGCGCGGATCTGGCGGATGCCGTGGGTGGCGATCTGCGATTTGTTAAGGCGCCCACCGAATGCCATGCGCGTAAGGATGCAAAGCTTGTCGCGGCTGTCGATGCCATCGATGTCGAACGACGGGTCGGCCTCAGCGAATCCAGCCTTCTGTGCCTCACGAAGTGCCTGATCGAACTCTATGCTGCGGCTTTCCATCTCCGTGAGAATGTAGTTGGCGGTGCCGTTCATGATGCCGTGAACTTCTGACAGTTGGTCGCTCGCACTTGATTCGTAGATCACGCGCACGATCGGGATGCTTGACGCGACGGCGCCTTCGAAGCCGATGGGCAGATTGCGAGATGCTGCCAGCGCGAAGATTTCGTCGCCGTGCTCGGCAAGCAGGTTCTTATTAGCCGTAACCACGGGCTTTCCAGCTTCGAGAGCGGCGCGCACTAGCTGCAGCGATTGATCGATCCCGCCCATAACTTCAACCACAATGTCGACGTCCGGTGCAGCAACCAATTCCCTCCAGTCGGTAACGAAGCGGGAAGAAGAGAATCCGTCCGGCTTGGCGCCGGTTCGTCGGCAGACAATGGGAACTTCGAGACGTATGCCGCTTCGCTGTTCGATCAGGCTGCCGTGCTGCGAGATGATCTCAACCGTGGAACGCCCCACGGCTCCGAAACCGACCATGCCAATTCGCACTGTTTTCATCCTTCGATATTGTCGCGGCTTGAGCGGCCAAGCTCAAGTTACTCCTGCGTTTCAGGTCAACCGGAGATTGTGGTGCTTGTTAGGGTGTCAGCCGCGAGGAAGAACGACCAACCTGGTAAGCCATCAAGACCGGTTTCACGCCAAGCCTGTGATGATGAGGATGGCAGTCTAATCACGGTGGGTGCAATATCTTGGGCCGCCGCCCACTGTTTCAGCTCCGTAACAAATCGATGACATCAGCCGCCAAAGGGAACAAAAACAACCGCCTTATTGGAAGCGTTACTTTCCCGGCCCCTCCAGTCGACTGCTCTGACATGATAACGATAGGTGAAACCAGGGACAACAAAGTAGTCGACGAAATGTGTGCTGCGGATCGGTTCGCGGTTGAGCTTCTCTCGTTCGCCGAAACTCGTCCGACGGTAGATGTTGTAGCCTACTACGTGCCGAGAAGTGCTGGCCTTCCATGACAGAGAAACTGCAGGTCCCGGCCACCCCGAATCTGTTCCGTGTCCCGATTGCTCTTCGATGGAACCGGGTGAAGTGCCAGACGCGGTCGCTGCGAATTGAGTTTGCTGGGTTAGTCGGTCCAGAGTGTCGTCGATGGTTTGACCGTGCATCCTGCCGAGGGTCAGAATTGCAAGCCCCGAAAGAGTTAACGGGATCAGTCGACTGCTCAAGAATTGCGGCAGCGCCTTGCCGGCTCTTAGCCGCGAAACTTGCATAGCCGTAGCCACCCTCGAGTCTGAAATCTAACGGAGTTTCCGGTCCCGTGTATTGTCACACACAGGCGGGTGAATTCGAAACAGCAATGTCGGTCGCATAAATATCTTGTGATTCCCCGATTTCTCGGGGTAGTGAACGCTAGCGGCGCCAGTTCTCGATGAAGCGCGGAACTTTGTTCTCTTTCTCGTCGACGATCCTCTGAAAAATGGCGTGCAGCTGGGGGTAGGAGAAGATGCCGATAATCAACCGATTGTTAACAATCAATGTCGGAACGGATCGGATGCCATACGAATACTGGACTGACGTAGGCTCATATTCCGTCGCTGTCTGAATGATCTCGTGAACCACGTCCTGAGTCGGTTTGTCGGTCAGGCCTTCTTCAACTCCGTATCGGCGGGCCAGGTCGCTTCGCCATTCTGGTTTGCTCGCTTCCTTCCAGTGAGCGATGAATTCGTCGTGTATATCCAGAAATTTTGAAGGCTGATAGGCAGCCATATAGGCGGCGTCGCAAGCACCGGGGTGTTTGTCCTTCTTCACCACCTGATTGCACTTGGAATCGAGTGGGAAGAACTGCCAGACGACATTGATCTTGCCTTTGAAGTCTTCTTTTAATTTGTCCAGCACCAGTTCGTTGCTCACCGCGTCATCGCACAAAAGATCATCGAACTCTACGACCTGAATTGGGGCGTCTTCGAAGTGCTCGCTCGACCGGGCCACCCAGTAGGGCGACAGAAAGCTGGGCAACTTAACCTTGGCCAGGCGGGAGTACTGATCGACTGCACGGTCGGCGAGGTTTTCCTCCATCACCCGGGTATAGGAGGCGAAACCATAGCTGCCCATGGCGGCCAACATCACAATGACCGCCAATACGCGTGGGGCGGGCTTCAGCCACTTCGACCAGCGGCCACCAACTTCGGCGGCGGAAGCGCTCCTGGCAAAGACCAGCAGGCAGATGACTGCAAAGAACCAATAGCTGACCCCGATCAGGCACACTGACCTGAGATAGATGGTCCAAAAGGCGACCAGCAGACTGAAGACGGCGACGTTCAGAACTACCAGCGTGCGCTGGGTTCGTTCGAAAGCCTTCGAGGGAATCAGCGGGCCGAGGAAGACCAGAAAGCCGATGACCAGACCCCAATAAGCAAGCGGTACACCGAATATCTGCGCGCCGGCGGAGTAGTCGAACTGGCTGCAGTTCCAGTGGCGGTTAATGTCACAGAACTCGCTCTGGAAGGTGACGGCCGAATAGTTCGCGGCGTAGAAGTGCTCCACACCCAGGACTGAACACACGATCATTCCGATGGCGGCGAGAACGCTGAGAAGAACGAATAATGGTTTGGATCCGCTCGGCATTTGGTGTAAGTCGCGGCGCTTGTAGTTGGGGGCTCATTCTGCCCTTTCGCACGCCGTACAAGAGAACGTGCCTAGGATATCATTTTGGGCATTCGCGCTCTATGCGCAGGTTGCCGTGCGGAAGCCTTTGCGGGCGCGGTTCATGGGGCACAGGTATCGAGTCGCTTACCCATTCAAGCTCAGTGGTTTGGGTTATAAGTGATCTTATGGCTCAGGAGGAGCGCGCCGTCGTTGGGGCGCCGGAATTCAGCGTTATCATCGGCATTTATAACGATTGGGAACCGCTGAATGAGTGTCTTCGATCTTTGGCCTGCCTCGAAAATCCACCGTCTTTTGAGGTGATTGTGGTTGACGACGGGAGCGAAAACAGCGCTCCGGAAGCCATCGCGCGTTGGGCGAATCGCTATCCGTTGACCGTCGTTAAGCAGCCACATCAGGGAATTTCCGCGGCGCGCAACCGAGGATTGCAAGCCTCAAGCGGCCAGATTCTCGTCTTTACAGATGCCGATTGCAGGTTCGAGCCGAACTGCCTGAGCAATTTAGCCCGTGCGGCTGAAGGTTCGCCGCACGATTATTTTCAGCTCTATCTGACTGGCGACTCGTCCAGCTTGGTGGGAAGGGCTGAGAAACTGCGCCTGATGACTTTTCAGAGGCGAATTTTGCAACCGGATGGACGAGTTCAGTACCTGAATACTGCAGGATTCGCCATCCGACGGTCGCAAGTCGATCAAAAAAAAGGACTTTTTGACACGTCGGTTCCGCGCGGGGAAGACACCTTGCTGCTGGCGTCGCTGATGCGGTCGGGACAGCTGCCGTTTTTCGTGACCGATGCCAGGATCGAGCACGCGATTCCACTGTCGCTCACCCAATGCCTGGTCAAGGATGTGCAGTCGGCGTATTTGG
>DASVWZ010000032.1:0-5052 GCA_036392935.1 Terriglobales bacterium
GCCGGCGACGATGAGCAGAGCCACGGCGGCGGCGAGTTTTGCCCAAGGCCATGAGGACTGCAGCTTTTCCGGCGGAGACGCGGCCGCTATGCGACTGGAGCTTTCGGTTGATACACGGCCACTTTTGGCGTCTCGCTTGAGCCGTTGCAGGTCGGCGCGAATGGCGGCTGCGTTCTGGTAACGGAGATCACGGTCTCTCTCCAGCGCCTTGGAAATGATCTGCTCCAACTCGGGTGGAATTTCGCGGTTGAAGCGGGCAGCTGGCGGCGGATCGGAAGTCAGGATAGCGGTCAATACCAGCGCCCAAGTTTCACCATGAAATGCCTGCGTGCCGGTGGCCATTTCGTAGAGCACCGCGCCGAAGGAAAACAAGTCCGTGCGAATGTCGAGTTGCTTGCCCTTAGCCTGTTCGGGAGACATATAGGCGACGGTGCCGAGGGTCGATCCGGGACTGGTCAGGTGCTGTTCGTCGACGGTCTGGGTGTCAGCGGCCAGAATTTGGCTGGAAGAAGATTTCGCGGGTGTCAGCTTCGCCAGCCCGAAATCAAGAATCTTGGCGTGGCCACGCGGGGTAACAAAAATATTTCCGGGCTTGATGTCGCGGTGAATGATTCCCTTGGTGTGGGCGGCATCGAGCGCGTCGGCAATCTGGATGGCGAGGGAGAGAATCAGGTCAGTCTCGAGCGGGCGATTACCAATCTTGTGCCGCAGGGTCATGCCTTCGAGATATTCCATCACGATGAAGGGTTGACCGTCGTGCTCTCCGATTTCGTAGATGGTGCAGATATTGGGATGGTTGAGGGCTGAGGCGGACTGCGCCTCGCGTTCGAAGCGGGCCAAGGCCTGGACATCGCGGGCAACGTCCTCGGGCAGGAATTTGAGGGCGACAAAGCGGCGCAGTTTGACGTCTTCGGCTTTGTAGACAATACCCATCCCGCCGCCGCCGAGTTTTTCTACGATGCGGTAGTGAGAGATGGTCTGGCCGATCACTGGAGAGAAATGGTACGGAACCGCGCGGGAGTAAGTCAATGAAGGGTAGCGATAGACGATTACATCCCGAGGAGGTTCGGCCGGAGCTTGGTGTATTGATGCTCTTCCGCCCAGAGATTCAGCGGCAGAGTTGCCAGTTCGTCGACGATGGGGACGGCGCGGCCATTCCTGGTGAGATCGACGGTTTTGATATAGCGGAGGCAGGTGTCGCAAGCTTCGACGCGCACGTGAGGGAACTGGCTGGCGGTGTAGACGGGAAGTTTATCGGGATGGGTTTCGCCGCAGGAGGCGCAGAGCAGGCGATTGAACGGCCATTCGGTAGCACAGAATCCGCAGGTGAGAAAGCGCTTGCCGCCGTCACCCTCTGGACGAAGCGCCCCTACAACCGGCTTGGATTGGCAAAATGGGCAGGTTGGAGATGCGCCGGTGCTCGGAGCGCGTTCCGACTGGTCGGCGAGAAATTCGACGTAGGGACGGAGAAAAATTCCGATGATGACGCTCTCGGGCGCGATGGAGATATCGCCGAGAGCGCGCCACTCGGAGACGAGTAGCTCGCGCCATTGGTCTGGCGTGCCGGCTTGCAAGCGACGGGCTGCGCCGGCGATGGGCTTGGCGGCGAATGTGGCGAGCTGGGAAAGATATGCGGGGAATTCAGCGAGAAGGAGATCGATCTCGGGATCGATTTCGGAAAGTTTTTGCGCCAGACGGGTTTTTTCGGAGTGCGCCGAGGGTTCGAATCTGGCGTAGAGAGATTTCTGCAGGATGGCAGAGCGTTTGTAGAAGACCAAGACTTCGGCGGCAAAAGGGTGGGCAGTGGCGAGTTCGTCTGCGCGCTGAATGCGCTGGTCCCACCTGGACCGGATCATTTCCGGTCGGTCGAGCCTTTCATCACCTGGTTATACCAGAGGCGATGGTGCATGCGCGCCCAGGCCGGCGAAACTTCGCCACGGATGATGGAAGTGAATCCGCCCCGAACCATAGCGGTCCCCATGTAGACGTGGATGATGAATCCGCCGATGGTGAAGAGGGCTGCGGTCACGTGGATGGCCACCGACAGATACCGCAGCCAGCGCCAGCTCCACGGGATCGACTCGACGAACCACAGTCCGACGCCGGAGATTACCAGGGCAATTGCGCCATAAACGATCAGCCAGAAGTAAAGTTTTTGTCCCCAGTTGAAGCGCCAGATGGGGGGGAGATTTTCGTCTTCGTTGCGGATGTAGTACTCGACTTTGTCTTTCCACGCGATGTCTTCCGGAGTGATCGACATGTCGCGCCGCCAGATCAGGTACAACCATCCGGTTGAAGCCGCAAAAGCCAGCCCGAGCCATGGGTGCCAGAAGCGTGCCGACGGGCCACCACCGACGACGATCGCCATCCAGAACAGGTAGGGCGACCAGAAGGCGAGGCCGGTCCAGAGGCAATAAGCATAAGTGATGGCGGCAACCCAGTGATGGACGCGTTCGGACAGTGTGTAGCGGAGAATTCCGCCATCGGGCTGAAGGCCGACGCGAGACGAACTGAAGATGTGCGATGTGCTCATCAGTGTTCTCCCAAGTTGTCGTTCGGATGGGCACTACCTTCGACGCGCTTTGGTCCCCAGCGCAGATAATGCATGGTGACGCCGATGAGCCCGCCAATCATGGCGAGGTTGCCGATCCACTTGGCGGGACCTTTCCAGAACTGAACGATCCAGGGAATATGCGGGTCTTTCGGCAGGTTGCCGTAGGCCTGGGGATCGGTGACATCATGCAGAACGTAGATGACACCGGTGCCACCGACGCCGGCAGGATCGTAGACGCCAGCTTTGTCGAAGCCGTAGTTGTCACGCAATTGCCTGGCGCGTTTTTCGGCCAGGAAGCTCATATCGTCTTTGGTACCAAAATGCAGGCAGCCCGTAGGGCAGGCCTTGATGCAGGCAGGCTCGAGGCCCTGCGAGACGCGGTCCGAGCACAGCGTGCATTTGAACATCTTTTTGGTTTCGGAGTTGAACTTCGGGATATTGAACGGGCAGCCGCTGACGCAGTATCCGCAGCCAATGCAGTTGGCCTGCTGAAAATCAACGATGCCGTTCTGGTATTGAACGATGGCGCCGTCGGCGGGACACGCGGCCAGGCAGCCTGGTTCGGCACAGTGCATGCACTGATCTTTGCGCATCAGCAGCATCATGGTGCCGTCTTCGCGCTCATGCTCGTTGAACTTGATCAGGTTCCAGTAGTTCCAGCGCGTTTCCGGCATGGTCTGGTAGGTGTTGTCGAAGGTGGTTTCGGTGAAGGTGTAGCCGTTCCACTCGAGGCAGGCGACTTCACATGCCTTGCAGCCGATGCAGGTGGTTGTGTCAACCAGCTTGCATACCTGCTCGGCGCGTTCTACGCCTGCGCCGGGAACCGATCCCGCATGGCCGGAAATCTTTACGATGTTCAGCGTCGCCTGGCTCATGCTTTTTCCACTTTCACCAGAAAGCCTTTGCTCTCCGGGGTGTGTGCGTTGGGATCGGTGACCGCCGGGGTCAACAGATTTGCCGGCGTGCGCGCGTCGAGGCCTGCGTCCTCCTGAATGCCGCGGAAGCCCTGATGAATGGGCAATCCGATCTGGTAGACTTTTTTGCCGTCGATCATCATCGGCTTCAGGCGGCGCGTCACGAATGCCTTGGCAATATATGTTCCGCGTGCGCTGATGACTTTGATTTTTTCCGCACCGGCAATGCCTTTCTCCTGCGCCAATTCGACGGGGATTTCCACGAACGGCTCTGGGATAAGTTGGACGTTCATGGGATTGTTTTTCGTCCAGTAGTGGTAATGCTCGGTCAGGCGGTAGGTTGTGCAAACGATGCTGTATTCCGACGGGTCGCCGAATTTGTCGAATGGCGTATTGAATTTCTTGACCAGCGGATTATTCGATTGCTGGGGATGGAAGATGTTCTTGATCGGACTTTCAATAGGCTCGTAGTGCTCAGGGAATGGCCCATCGGTGATCACGCCGATGGGCGCGAACAACCGGCCAACACCCTCGGGATTCATGATGAACGGCCCCATGTGGTCTTTGGGATTGGAATCGGGCTTGAAATCGGGTACGTCGTTCCCTACCCATGCCTGGGTAGCTTCGTTCCACCACACTTGCTTGCGGCTGGGATCCCAGGGTTTTCCGGCCGGATCGCAGGACGCGCGGTTGTAAAGGACCCGGCGATTGGCCGGCCACGACCATGACCAGTTCTGAAAAACGCCCATCCCCGAGGGATCTTCGGTTCCGCGGCGCATCAGTTGAGGCCCGGCCTCGGTCCAGCAACCGGAATAAATCCAGTTGCCGCACATGGTTGTGCCGTCGTCTTTAAGCCAGGCGAATCCGGGTAACTGCTGTCCGGCTTTGATCACCTGGCCGGTCTTTTCGTCTTTTAGGTCGGCCAAGGCTTTGCCGTTGAGCTCCATTGCTATCTGAGTGAGCGCCGGATGCTCGGCATCGGCGTAGTTCCACGTGAGATTCAGGATGGGATCGGGGAACCTGCCGCCTTCTTTTTTATAAAGCGCCCGCACTTTCAAAAAAATCTGCGCAATAATGTCCTGGTCCAGGCGGGCCTCGCCGGGTGTTGGCACCGCGGCGTGCTTCCAGGTGACCCAACGAGCAGAGTTTGTAAAGCTGCCGTCTTTTTCCGCGAAACCGGCGCAGGGCAGCCGGTACACGGTGGTGTTGATGGTTTTCTGTTCCTCAGCTGTGATCCCCGGCGCTCGCCAGAACTCGCTGGTTTCATCCGGGTAGATCTCGCCCACAACCAGCCAGTCGGCTTTCTTCAGGGCGTTGATGTTCTTGTTGGTGTCGGGACCGATCATCACACCGTTCATGCCAAAGGCGAACATGCCCTTGACCTTGCCGTTGTACATGTCCTCCCAAATGTGCGTCCACGAATAGTCGCGGTCAATTTTGGGGAACCAATCGTAGGCAAAATCGTTTTCTTTGGTGGCGGCGGGCCCATACAACGCCTTCAGTAGCGACACCATGAACTTGGGCGTGTTGGAGTAGTAGTTAAATGAATCCCAGGGTTGGGGCTTCGATGCCACTGGCGTTGTC
>DASVWZ010000033.1:0-2325 GCA_036392935.1 Terriglobales bacterium
GAATTGAACAGTCGTTGCGCTAGAACATAAACGAAAATCATAACAATTACGACTGCAATTAAGCTCTATAACGCAACGTCCTTTATGCGTTTGCGGTTCATAAACAAAGAATAGCAGCAACTCGGAATGGTCTCGAATGCATCTGGCCAACTCCGGACCTTTGACGTAGACCGGGGCTAGACAACTCCTGGGAAACGTTAGAGCTTTACCGGATGCGCGTTCCCGCTCAGGAGTGAACGGGGAGGCAGGAAATTCTGCGCGCGTCCGGCAAAGCCGTTTGGAGGTGGCCGCCCGTGGTTGCGGCGGACGCGGGCGCTATGCAAATTCAATTGGGGAAAGGGCAAGGATTAAGGTGTACCGAGGCTGCGCTGCGGAGCATGGCCCTTCACACTGCCACGGCCACTGCTGCCCGGAGCCAAAGAAGCGCGGCGAAGATGGTCGTTGAAGAGGCTTGAGAGGGAATAGGTGTGGCGGGGAGGTAGAGAAGTGCGGGGCGCGCCGAGGCACGCAGAGTTTTCGCGTTGGGGAGAGTGGTTTCATGCAGCAGCGGTTAACTCTGGTGGAGAACGGAGTTGGATCTCGGCAGCCGTGAGCCTTTCGATGATCTTCATCGGTCCGCCACACTTGGGACAGCGATAAAGATCTGGAGCGTCTTCCGTAGAGGAAAGGTGTTCTTTGGCTGGTGGTTCTGGGGTTGCGCCCAGCAACTGAAAGCACAGGGGCAGAAAGGTGCTGCGTCGGCGGTTGGCCAAGAAGCCGAAATGCCGAATACGCACGAAGCCTTGCGGAAGGATGTGCAGTAAAAAACGGGTCAAGAATTCATTGACGGACAAGGGCAGCAGTTTTTGTTTGTTTCCGTCAGCGGAATCGCGCCAATGAAAGGTGACTTGGCCATCGGCAAAGGAGACTAGGCGGTGGTTGGAGATGGCCACGCGATGGGTGTAGCGGCCGAGATATTGCAGCACATAGGCGGGGCCACCGAAGGGAGGCTTCAAGTACACTATCCACTTTTCTCGAAACAGTGGTCGTAGCCAGGCGGCGAAGGTCTTGGGATTTGCCAGCAGCTTCAGATCGGCATGGAAGTTGAGCTGACCATTCTGAAAAGCCCGTTCGAGAGCGCTGACGAACTTGCCGCGAAAGACTTTGCGCAGGACATTCTTGGGAAGGAAGTAGTTTTCTCGTGCGTGGATCCAACGGCTGTGATCGGGAGAGAGGCCGCCCGCGGGAACGACACAATGAACGTGCGGGTGAAGGCATCCGCACTCACAATACCCTGAGCGTAGAAAACACGTCCGTCCAGGTCTTCTATCCATTCCATCCTCTCCGTGGCGCATCGCTTCAAGTGACCCGCAGGCCGAAGCGGGGAGATGGCGCTGTATCTGTCATCGACCCAACGGGAAGACGCCTGAAAATTCCGGTGTGGATGCTGTCGTCGAATTGCGCTGAGATCAAAATTACCGAGCGACCGCATCTGAGTAAGGAAACTCTTCTCTCTCTATCATCGTTACTATCACTACCCGACCCTGAAGGCCACGTTCACGATAACCTTCTGCAGACAGTTGTTGATGGATGCAAGGGAGGTGAGCGTGCTGCAACTACAACTTCTGGTTCTGAAGATCCCAACGGAAAGCGTCGCCGTGCCGATGGACGCAAAGGCACAGACCGAAATCATCGATCTCATGGCCCGCATTTTGATGGCGGTCTTTCAAGCGGAAGGAGGAACAGTTGATGCTAGAGATACAGTGCAATCCCAAGATTAAAGCAGAGCACCTGGCTCGCAAAGCCATCGTCTATCTACGGCAATCCAGCGATAAACAGGTACGGCAGAACAAGGAAAGCCAGCGTCTTCAATATGACGTGGCCGAGCGGATGCGTGCCCTGGGCTGGAAGGAGGTGGAAATTATCAATTGCGATCTTGGATCCAGCGCGGCCATCGCTTCCGCACGCCGCGATGGATTTGAGCGTGTGCTCAGTTCGGTAGCTTTAGGGGAAGTGGGAATCGTCGGCAGTAGAGAGGCCTCGCGACTGTCCCGCACGGACAAAGACTGGTGCCGTTTGCTGGAGGTGTGCCAGATTTTTGGAACCCTGATCGCCGACGAGCAACAGGTATATGACTTGAACTATCTCGACGACCAGCTGGTCCTTGGCATCAAAGGGACCCTCAGCGTCGTCGAGCTTAAGGTTCTTCGGCAACGATTGCAGGCGGGCCAAGAGTCCAAGGCACGCCGTGGTGAGCTGTTCAAGAGGCTTCCGGTGGGTTATGTCCGGGACCCCCTGGGCAAGATCGTGTTTCATCCCGATCAACGGATTTGCGAAGCCATTCAA
>DASVWZ010000034.1:0-2458 GCA_036392935.1 Terriglobales bacterium
GCCGCACTCTTCGTCTCACTCAAAGGATGCGCGCGCGGAACACGCATGACCTCTGCGGGGTTGCGTTCCTTATTCCGCTACCATCGCCAGGCCACCGGCATCCCGCTCGCCAACCCTCATCGCTTTCGACACACCTTTGCCTCGGACATGATCCGCGCCGGTATGAGTCTTCCCGCGCTCATGCAGCTGATGGGTCACGCGGACATCCAAACCACGCTGCTGTATGTGCAAGTCACCCCACAAGACGTCTATCTTCAATATGCGCGTGCCGTGGCGCAGCACATTCGTCCTCTTCCGAGGACTCCCTCATGAACCGCGCGCGACGCCCTCCGCTCCAACATCCTCTGGCTCCGGTCTTCGACCGCGCAGTCGATTCCTTCAGCGCTGCACTCAGTCCCGAAACCACTCGTCAGCACCGCGGGACGGCACGCAACTTCCTAAGCTATCTCGGCGCTGATCATCCGGAGGTGAAGTGCCTGGACCAATTGCGCCGTGAACCCCACATCCTCGGCTGGATGTCCCGCCTGCACACGCAAGCGCCGCGGCTGTCAACTGCGTCCTATATCAATCGGCTTATCGCTCTACGTTCCATTTTCAACGAGCTGGCTTGGACCGAACAGCTTTCTGAACTCGCTCACCTGATCCGCCGCGAGGACCTTCCGCGCCTCCCGCAAAGACTTCCACGCCCACTCACGGCAGAGCAGGACGAACTGCTGCAGCAGGAGTTCCGCTTGCGCAATGATCTGGGCGGCAACGTCTTTCTGCTGATCCGCCACACCGGCATGCGCATCGGTGAGTGTGCCGATCTGTCCTTCGACTGCCTTCGCTCCACCGGCCCAGGTCAATGGGCGATTCACGTGCCGCTCGGCAAACTCAAAACGGAACGTATGGTCCCCGTAGATCCCTTTGTGTGCGAACTCGTCCAACGCCTCCGCTTCTTTCGTTCTCTGGATCCGCTGTCAGCCGATGGACGGCTCCTGGCCCGTCCGGGCGCCAAAGACACGCTCCTTCGCCACTTTCGTGATTACTTGCATCAAGTCTGCCACTCGCTCGGCCTTTCCACTCATATCGTCCCCCACCAGCTTCGCCACACTTATGCCACGGAGATGCTTCGAGCAGGCGTTGGTTTTCCTGCGGTAATGAAATTACTCGGTCACACCTCTCCCGAGATGACCATGCAATATCTTGATGTCACGTTGAATGATCTCCAGCGGGCCTTCGAGCTGGCTCGCTCAAAACCTCGGCATCTGGTTCCGCAACCGAGGGTGCCGTCTGCCCCACTTCGAGAGGGCCTCGATGGAGTGCTCGATTCTTTGCTTGCTACTCAACATGTGCTCGAGATGTTCCGCCGCGCGCTGCCAAACGGAACTTCTCGCCGTCGCCTGGACCGGCTCTCCAACCGCCTCACCAAAATCCTTAGCGAAGTTCGCAAGCTCGCGACACCCTGAACATGGGCAGAGATTGACCGGTTATGTCGCCAAACCGGGTGCGCCGTGAAAAGGCGGTGGTCCACAGCGCGGGTATACCGTCCGGAAACTGGTTCGCTCCACCCGGTAGCAATCGGGCAACAGATAGGCCGCACCTAACCCACCGCGCCACATCTCGACTCTACACATCTGAGGATCGGCCCGATTTCACTTCTCCGGTAACGGCGTTAGGAGTTGGCCGATTTGAGTATGATAAGAGCGGCCAGAACGGGGCAAAGAGGCACAAATTCATGCGCATTCCTTCCGGTATTTTGGTATTGTCACTTTTGCTCTCCGCTGTCCCAAGCACAGCCGCGCAAGAAGTTCCAGATGTCTAACCCAATGTGGTTCAGCACTCCGAACCAATCTACCCGCCGCTTGCACGACAAACACGAATCCAAGGGGACGTGCGCGTCAAGGTCACAACGGATGGTGAATCAGTTCGCAATGGCGAGGCTGAGACGGGCCACGCCCTGCTCCGCAAAGCTGCCGAGGACAATGTTCGAACGTGGAAATTCGTCGCCCATACTCCAGGCACTTTCCGTTGGACTTTCCCGTACAGACTCTCGTCCGGTAACGTGGACAATGAATTTCTAAAATTCCCTGCCATCGTCGAAATATGGGCGTCTCCGCCAGAAGCGAATTTCGATGAATCGCCCAAGTAAACCCGACACCCCGGGTAACTCTGCACCACGCAACTTTGAGGGACCAATCCTCCTCGGGTGAAATAAGTGTGTTCACATTTCTGCAAGCTGCGCCTAGTTAATTCAGCTTCTCATTTCCTAGAACCGTTTGCGACGCATATTTCACTCGCTTGGAAAGAGGTTGAGGTGTGAAAAAGAATGAAACGAAAGTAGGCAGACTAGCACTAACCAGGGAAGGAACTTTTGGCCCAGCCTTGCCAGAAGAACATCTCGAGACTTGACCTCGTAAAAATCTGCAACTGGAGAAAAGAATATGCCAACAACAGAGAAGCATGAGCATGCCTTGAC
>DASVWZ010000035.1:0-4602 GCA_036392935.1 Terriglobales bacterium
AATGCGTCCGATTTGTGAAGAGTTCTATTGGTGGCTGGTCCTGCCCGCGTGGCCGACACATGTGCTTCGGGTGTTCAATATTGAACATCTAGAACTGGCTGCTAGTGACCTAGCTAAAGGCTGTTGCAGAACCCAGGGTTCAACCCCTGGATTGACGCGAGTAGCTGACACAACGGCGTGGCAGATCTGCTATTCCGCTTGTATTTTGCTCGTAAATTCTTGCAAAAAGTGTTGTGGCTTTCCTTCTCCTCTTGACAAATTCTATCTTACTCGATATAGTCGAGTACGTTATGATCAACTCCACCTGTCACCAAGCCTGGCTCTTCTACTCCCCTTTGGCCCTGCAAGCTGCGCTGCTCAAAGATGATTTGCTCGATCCTGTCGATCAGCTCTTGGAGGATCCCGACTTACTCGAGCTGGTCCGGCAATGCCTGGCGGTACGCTTTCCCGCTTCGGCGCGCACCGGACGGCCCGGCATGGCCCCCGATCGCCTGCTGCGCTGCTGCGTCATGAAGCACCTGAAGGGCTGGAGCTTCCGCGATTTGGAACGGGAACTGCGCAGCAACCTGGTGTACCGGCGGTTCACCCGCTTCGATGCCGAAGCCACGCCCGATTTCACGACCTTCAGTCGAACCTTCGCGTTGCTGAGTCCGCAGATCACCGGACAAATTCATCAGCGGGTGGTGGGCCTGGCGCGGGAGCAAGGTGTAGCCCAAGGCCGCAAACTGCGCAGCGACACGACGGTTGTGGAAAGCAATGTTCACTATCCCACCGACAGCTCGCTTTTGGGCGACGGTATCCGAGTGCTCAGCCGCAGTCTGCAGCGCATCGCCACCGAGTGTAAGAACGGAGCTCTGGAAGTGGTCCATCACGGGCGCGCTGTAAAACATCGCCTGTTGGAAATCAGTCGCGCCGCTAAGTGCCTGACCGCGACCAACCAGCAGCGCATGCGGGATGGTTATCAGAAACTGTTGGGGCTGACCCGGGGAGTGGTGCGACAGGCAAACGACGTGGTGCAACGATGGAGCAAGGGACGGCTGAAAGTGGTGGGCAAGTTCCTGCGTGTAGAAGCACAGATCGGCCAGCTGCGACATTTTCTCCCATTAGTAGAGAAGGTGATGACGCAAACCAAGGAACGCGTGTGGGGTGGAAACTGCCACGTGGAAGGCAAAGTGTTGAGCCTGTTCGAACCGCACACCGAAGTGATTCGCAAAGGGAAAGCGCACAAGCCCAACGAGTTTGGTAGGATGGTGCGCATTGACGAGGTGGAAAACGGCATCGTAAGCGGTTACCGAGTTCTGCCCGGCAACCCGGACGATACCACCGCCTGGATGCCGGCCCTCGAGCAACATCAAGCGTGCTTCGGGCGAGCGCCAGAGATGGCTACCGCCGACCGCGGTTTTTTTTCGGCGCAGAACGAGCGTGCGGCAGAGGCCCTCGGAGTGAAAAAGGTGGCGTTACCGGCGCGCGGACGTCTAACGGCCAAGCGGGCCAAGCAGCAGAAGCAGCGCTGGTTCCGGCGAGCGCTGCGCTGGCGTGCCGGCTGTGAAGCTACCATCAGCACCTTGAAACATCCCTTTGCCATGTGGCGAGCCACCTACAAAGGAACTCCTGGATTTCAGCGTTACGTGGGCTGGTGTGTGATTACCAAGAATTTGTTTTCCATCGCCCGCTATCAAGCGCGCAGGAGGGGCCATGGCCAGGTCGGCTGATTCGGCTGCCCAACGACGCAAACTGTTGGGCGAAATTGCACGTCTGGCAGAGATCGCCATCTTCGGAACGCTATCGGAAACTTACCGCACCTGCGGACAAGCGGGCTGCCATTGCCAGGGAGATGGACCCAAACATGGTCCGCATCTGAATGTGAGCTACCGCGGGGAGAAGGGTAAGACCACCGGCTACTATGTTCCCAAGGGAGCGCAGCAGGCCACGCGACAAGGGGTAGAGGCTTGGCAGGAAATGCAGCACTATTTGCGAGAACTGGCGGAGTTAAATAAGGAACGGAACTTGCGGCGTGCCCGCGAGACCGATTCGCAATGAGGCCATGGTTCTCTTTAACCCTCGTCTGCTGGGTATTGCTGTGTCTGCTACTCAGCCTTAGTCAGCAAGCCGGCCTGAACCACCCGTTGCAGGTCGCCGACTCGGGACCATGGTTGGATCGATGGAGAGAAGTCGCGTACGGCTGGCCCACTGCAGCGGTTCTCAGAAGCATGGAATTCGATCCAGTTCGTGCTGGACCGCTCGCATCTCTGGTCCTCGACAGTGCGTGGGCTGCGGACGATATTGGTCCACCCGGGCCAGGAGACCCATGGACCACCCGAGCCGATCGGAATTTGGCAAGTTTCATTCAAAGCCGCAGCTCAAAGCAACATCGAGCCAACTTGCTCCACGAAATTACTGGCTCAACCGACCGAATTTCAAGAATCGGGGTTTTGCAACAGCCTTTAGCTACTTTCCGGCGCAAAAATAAGGACCGAGGAGAAGCAATTCCCTGAACCCAGCCCGTGGGTTCCTTCTGGGCTGCCATTTTATCTCCATCTTTTCTCTTTCCCCTTTTGGTGATCGCCGCTCGCGGCTTGATCTCTATCCACTGTTCGTTACTGCCAGGAATCGACCGATATTGATCAGATTGTCTGCAATCACCCCCAGGCCCACCCACCGTTGCATGCCAGCCTCTCCGCGATAACGACAGCGATTCAGTCCGTGGCGCCGTTTGAGCACGCTGATGCGACCCTCTACTCCAGTTCGCCACTTTTGGCCTCTACGAAAGGATCTCTTCTTCTGATGTCGTCGTCGTTCGGGACTCTTCGTGGAACGGTTCGGAACCGAGATTTGTCTCACGCCCATCTTTTGCAGCTCAGCCTCGTTGCGCGCAGAGTAGAACCCTGCGTCACCGGCCACGAGTTGTGGTACACGGCCGAATTGCTCTTCAAGCTTCTGTACTGCTGGCACCAGTAGGTCCGCGTCATTGGGCCGCTTCTCGAA
This sequence comes from Terriglobales bacterium, assembly GCA_036392935.1. Lineage (GTDB taxonomy): Bacteria > Acidobacteriota > Terriglobia > Terriglobales > Acidobacteriaceae > DASVWZ01. The sequence continues at coordinate 2,986 of DASVWZ010000035.1, forward strand.
CACCTCGTAGTGGGTGATGATTTGGTTCTCCGCTTCTTGAACCTTAACCATCTTTCCAAATTCGGTCGGCTTGCTGGCTTTCCCCTTACGGATCACTTCCGTACTCGGTTCAAACACACTCACCAGTTTCCCCGCTACATGCACGTTTCCACCCAGCACGCGAGCCTTGGCTTGCCGAATCACTTGTTGCACGCGGGGCAACATGGTTTCCAAATCTTTCCCTAGTGCTGTCAGAACCAAATTCTGCTCATGGTCTTTAGTGCGCTTCACACCGCTGGCGATCTCCTCCCGGAAGCGCTTCGCTTGGTTGACGACCTTGCGTGTCACGGTCAACAGCTTTCGATAGCCCTGCTGCAACTTTTTCTGCACTTGCGGTCCCTTGCTGCGGCTGGTCCGCGCAATCTCCATCGCCCGATGCCCGATCGTGCGCATGCGGTTACGCAACTTCGTTCCCGCTCGTCCCGTCAGCGCCGTAATCTTCTTCATCGTGCGCGTCAGTACCCGCGCGCCATCGCTGAGCAAACTGCTGTCCGTTGGGTAGTGAATGTTAGCTTCGACGACTGTCGTATCCACCCGCAACTTGCGTCCCCGCACGACCTTCTTTTCTTGAGCTACGGCAACCAGTCGCTGATGCACCTGTTGCACCACTTTCGGGCCCAGCGCTTGCACCAGCCGCCCGAGGGTCTTGGCGTCGGGAACTTTTTCCGCTCCAATCCGTGTAAACTGTCGGTACACCACATTCGCCCGTACTTCCCGCTCGGTTTCCTCAAAGCTCCAGTTCCGCACATGCTTCAACACCGCTAAACGCAGCAGCACCTCGGCCGGCGTTTGCTTCCGCCCACGACAATGGCTTTTCGGTCGGCGCTTTCCTTGGGCGTGATAGACGGCCTCCAACAACTCGTCATCGTCCAGCACCTGATCGGCCTGCCTCATCCACTCTTCCCACCATCCTTCTGCTTGTTCCGGAAACCATCCCTCCCACACCAGCCGTTGGTGATGACGGAGTTCAACCATGGGCTGCCCTTCGCTTGGCCGAGGCCGCTTGCTCCTGCATGTGCTCGCGCAGTTGTTCACGGTTCTTGGCGGCCAGCGCACACGCCACGTCCCAAAACTCTTTCCAAGCTGCTTGTGCTTGGCGAGCCTGCTCGGCATGTTCGTGCGGTACATACAAAGCGCAGCTTTTGCCTTCGCTGCGATAGGTCAGGTAGAGATGCGGGCCGTGCCGTTGTGCTGGGTCGCGATGACAAATGCAGTTTCGGTTTCCGCAGCGGCGCGTGGTCTCAGATAATCCGCCCTGCACCATGAACCGTGCGGCTTTCAGGAGTTGACGAAGGAGTAGGTGGTTGCCTTGTGACTTACTCATACATAGATAGTAGGCCAATCTTTAATTCTGTCAAGAAGAAAATGACATTTCGGTCGAACAATCAGAAGAGAATCCGCGCTAATCTACTATTTTGCAATCCTATTTTGCGCCGGAAAGTAGCTAGTCTTGCAAGGCGTGCGGAAACGTACTGCGAAGCTTAGGATTTACTTGCAGAGTTTCTGCGCGAGATTGTAAGTGTGCTTGGAGTATCTCTCGTAACGTCACTCGTGCTGAATGTTAGACCCACTTACAGG
>DASVWZ010000036.1:0-2182 GCA_036392935.1 Terriglobales bacterium
GCCAAAGGCATCGTCCATCGCGATATCAAGCCCGCCAACATCTTCATCACCGATCGCGACCACGCCAAAATCCTCGATTTCGGACTCGCCAAGGTCCAGGCCAGCTCCAAGAATCTCTCCGCGCAAAACACCCAGACTGGCATCAACATGGACATGCTGACCAGCCCCGGTACCGCCGTCGGCACCGTGGCCTACATGTCTCCCGAGCAGGCCAAAGGCAAGGAACTCGATCCCCGCACCGATCTTTTTTCCTTCGGCGCCGTTCTCTACGAAATGTCGACCGGGACCCTCCCGTTCCGTGGTGAAACCTCCGCGCTTATCTTCAAAGCCATTCTCGACAGCGCTCCTGTTCCCGCCGTTCGCCTCAATCCCGATCTTCCGCCGGAACTCGAACGCATCATCAATAAAGCTCTCGAAAAAGATCGCGATCTGCGCTGCCAGTCCGCCGCAGAACTTCGTTCCGACCTCAAGCGTCTTCAGCGTGACACCGGTTCTACCCGCGTCGCTGCAGCGTCTTCCGATTCCACTCCCAGCGTCGCGGTTCCGGTCTCCAGCCAGACCGTTGCCGCCGCCTCCGGATCGGGCCCAATCGCAGCCACGCAGCCAGCCAAAACCACCGGCAAATACTGGCTCATCGCCGCCGTCGCTGCCGTCATAATCGTTGGCGCCGCCGCTTACCGCTTCTGGCCGCGCGGCGCTGCTCCCAGCCTTCCCGGCAAGGTCACGCAAATCAGCCATTGGAACAAGCCGATCACCGGTGCCACACTCTCGCCTGACGGTCATACCATCGCCTTCTCATCACCCTCCCACGGCATCTTTCAAATTTTCGTAATGCTTGCCTCGGGCGGGGAACCGCTGCAACTCACCAGCGACGAAGGCGACAAGGCAGCCGCCGGTTTTTCCGCCGATGGCACCGAGATCTTCTACAATCGCAACTTGGGCCACGACGAAGTCTGGGCTGTCCCTACGCTCGGCGGAAATTCCCGGCATGTCATTACCGGCGGGGCCCCAGCTCCATCGGCCGACGGCAAACAGCTCTATTACGTTCCCGAGAACAGCCGCTCCGTCTATCTCGCACCGTTGTCAGGTCTGGGCGGCCAGGAGATTTTCAAGCTCGACGATGCCAACCTCACGATCATGCAGATTCTGCCTTACCCCGCCGGCAATCGGTTGCTGCTGCGCAGCATTGTCTTGAGTGAAGACGCGGAGCGCTTCCAACTGCTCGATCCCGCAAAGGGCACAGCCACCGACGTTGGGAAAATCCCCTCCAGAGGCCCCGTTACCTGGGAGCAGGTTGGCAAAACCATCCTTGTCAGCCTTAACCAAAACGGCATTACCAACATCTGGCGATACGATCTGAATAATCGCTCTCTGTCGCAGTTAACTTTTGGCGGTGGGCCTGACACCGACCCCATGGCCACTGCCGATGGCAAATCCATTTATTACATCAGTGGCAAATCTTCCGGCTTTCTTACGGCTTATGACACCAAGACCAAACAATCGCTTGATCTGGTGGACGAAACTGCGACTCAGCCCGTCATTTCGCCCAACGGCAAACGCGTGATGTATATCGCCCTGAAAGGCCCCCGTCGCACCGAACTCTGGGTTTCCGGTATGGACGGGTCGAACAAAGTCAAGCTCGCCAGCGGCGAGCAATTAGATACCGGTTTCTTCTCGCGCGATAATTCCATGGCAAGTTTCTGGGATACGACCGGCGGTCCCACCAAGCTTTATATCGCCAACGCCGATGGCACCAACATCCGCCAGATACCCTGGAGCGGCATCAACATCGATTCGTTCGTTTTCAGCAGTGACGCCAAGAATCTTTACACCGGCAGCGTCAAGTCTTCTTCGGCGCCGGTGCAGATTTGGAAGATGAATATCGACGGATCCAATCCCCAGGTCATCGTCGAGAATTGCGGATTCCCCTGGGACACCAGCGTGGACGGACGATATCTGCTGACCGTCGAACTCCGCGGCACCTATTCGGGCATCTATGAAGTCTCCACCAGCGATAACAAGTGCACCAAGCTGGTTCCCGATCTCGCAACCTTCGGGTCCTATTTTGCCCCCGATGGCAAGTCGTTGCTTTACGCGGTCGGCGCGAAGAATTCGGCCACCATTTATCGTCTGCCCTGGAGTGATGGCAAAGTTACCGGTGCAGCCACAGTCGCCTATCAAG
>DASVWZ010000037.1:0-2362 GCA_036392935.1 Terriglobales bacterium
AGAAGATCGGGCTCTTTCATGTAACCTGTTGAAATGGATGATTACAGCGTCCGTTACCCAGCGCATTTCAGACTCAGGTCGGACATCGCTACGCTTGACGCATGTCCTGATCAATCTGGTCGGCAATGCCATCACCCGCAAGAAAGGTGGCACTGGCCTGGGGCTCGCCATATCGAAACGCATCATCGAGATGCACGGGGGCCGGATTTGGGTTGAGTCGCAGCCCGGGCAGGGGTCCACGTTCGCATTCACTCTCCCCGTCGTCGTTGAGCGGCAGGTGGAGGCCGCATGAGCAAGCGTATTCTGGTGGTCGAGGACCAGCCGGATAATCGCCAGATCATCCGCGATATGCTTGCCCCTACCGATTACGAGATCACTGAAGTTGAAAGCGGCGAAGAGGCGCTCGCAGCTATCGCAAAGCAGCAGCCCGATCTCATTCTGATGGATATCCAACTGCCGATTATGGACGGCTACACCGCTACGCGCCGAATCAAGGCCGACCCCGCACTGCGATCAATCAAGATTATCGCGGTTACGTCTTACGCGCTCAGCGGCGAGGAGAAGAAGGCGCGCGAGGCGGGCTGCGATGATTACGTTCCGAAGCCCTTCAGCCCACGTCAACTGCTGGCGAAAATCCGGCAATACCTGTCCTAGCGCGGCATTAATTGCTGCACTGCATGAGTCCGCTATTGGCAGATTTTGTTGCAAAAGGCAGTTGAAGCCTTTTCGGGTCAGTGATTCCGTCCCATTGATGCGATTCGCCACGGGTGCGGACGATGATGGGCCGGCTCAATCGAGATCAGGAACAACTTTTCTATTCATTCAGCCTCGATGATGCGGTGCCGGACGATCATCCGGTACGCGGGATTGCTGCAGTCCTTGATTTGAGTTGGGTGCACGCCGAGCTGGAACCTTATTATCCGCAGCTTGGCCGTCCCTCGATCGATCCAGTGCTGATGATCCGAATGCTGATCATCGGCTACTTGTTCGCGATCCGCTCGGAGCGCGCACTATGCCGCGATGTGCGAGTGAACCTTGCGTATCGCTGGTTTTGCGGGCTGTCGATTGAGGACAAGATACCGGACCATTCGGCGTTCTCGCGTGCGCGCAATGATCGTTTCCGCGATAGCGGCATCTTCCGAAGCGTCTTCGAGCGCGTTGTTGGGGCATGCATTGCGGCTGGGCTGGTTGGCGGAGAGGGCTTTGCGGTGGATGCCAGCCTGATTATGGCTGACGCCAACAAGCAGCGATCGATCCCCGGAACACAGTGGAGCAAGGAGCTGGATGCGCGGGCAGTGAGCCGGGCGACCAAAGAGTATCTCGCCACGCTCGATGATGCGGCATTTGGGGCGGCTAGCGACGTTACACCGAAGTTTGTATCGCCATCAGATCCGGCCGCACAGTGGACCGGCGCGATGCGCGGTCCCGCGTTCTTTGCTTATGCCGACAATTATTTAGTCGACGTGAAGTCCGGCATCATCATGGATGTCGAGGCGTCACGCGCGATCCGCCAGGCCGAAGTCGGCGCGGCGAAGATCATGATCGAGCGTACTGAGCAGCGCTTCGACATTAAGCCGACGCGGCTTGCGGCTGACACGGCCTATGGTTCGGGAGCGACCCTCAACTGGCTGGTCAAGGACAAGAAGATCGCACCCCACATCCCGGTGATCGACAAGTCGAATCGCGAGGATGCGACCTTCAGTCGGGAACACTTCACATTTGATCAGGAGCGCGATGTTTACACCTGTCCAGCAGGCAAGCTTCTCACGACGACGGGCAAGCTGGTCAACGACGGGGAGACCCTTTTGTACCGTGCAAGAGTAATTGACTGTCGCCAATGTCCGCTCAAGGACCGTTGTTGTCCAAACATGCCGCTGCGTAGAATCCCACGCAGTATCTACCAGGAGGCTCGCGACGTAGCCCGAACATTGGCCAAGACCGAAGCATTTGAGCAATCACGCCATGACAGAAAGCGCGTTGAGATGCTCTTTGCGCATCTCAAGCGCATCTTTCGGCTCGGTCGCCTGCGATTACGTGGCCCGCGAGGTGCTCAGTTCGAGTTCACGCTGGCGGCAATCGCGCAAAATCTCCGCAGGCTTGCTAAGTTTGTCGTCCGACCACCACCCGCAGCGGAGGCCTGCTTCGCGTAGTCAAGCGTAGTTCAGTACAAGCCAGGATAAGCAGATCGCAGGTGATCGATTCAAAAACCTGTGGTCAATCACCAAGAGTCCATAACCGCCGACTTCTGCAACAAAATCTGCCAATGCCGCGATCGAAAAGCGCATCGTGCGCGGCAAGAAAGTATTGTCGGAATCAAAGCGTTTGTTCGATACCGCCCTAACTCAGGCGCGAAGTTATTTGC
>DASVWZ010000038.1:0-1724 GCA_036392935.1 Terriglobales bacterium
GGCCGAGACCGCCGAGCGTGTCCGCGAATATTTCGGCGCGCCCGAGGAAACGGAGGTGACGCTGGTGCGGCGCATCGTCGTCTGGAAAAACGGCGAGAAAACCGACCGCCGCGTCTGGCGCATCAAGAGCAATTTCACGGTGGCGAGAGGCATCCTATGAGAACCGATGTGACTGAAATGGAGCGGCTTAAAGCGGCAATTGAGTTTTGTCGGCCACGCTTGAAACACCCGCCCTATTATCGAGAGACGCTGGACGCCATTCTGCGCGGGGATAAAGACGAATCCATCCGCAATCCTGATCGCACCGAGATCAGGCCTAGCGCATAATGGGTTGCCTCATCGTCATCCTGTTGTTCCTGGTGGCGTGGGCACTCTTTGGCCTCTTGGGGGCCATCGTTGTCGGATTGCTGGTGATGATCGTGGGGATACTACTGATGATCGCGGCGAGCGCATGAATCTCTGGAACAATATGTGGTGGCCCACCTTGATCGCCGTCCTGGCGCTCATTGTGGTGATGCTGGCAACGACATGGTTGCCATGAGGGATCGACGTCTATAGGGTGCCACCAGATGTTGACGCCCGATCCTTTGCGGGCTGTCCATATCTTTCAGGGTTGAAAAACTTATCAGGGACTGCGCACTGACCCGCGCGGTCCCTTCTTTTTTATTGTCGGCACGCGGGTGATGCGATTTCGTTCCCAGTCCTCGTAGTCCTGCCACTCTTGCCTCGACTTTGGCATTTCGAGGTAGACGTCGGTCCCGATTACGCGCCGAACCACAAACCCGGCGATGATGACACCGACTTTCGGCAGCGCCCGTCCCGCGCCTTGGTAGCGGTTGCCGTTGGCCAGAATGAGATGGTAGCCCTTCATTATGGCCGAAGATATTCGTCGGTCCAGCGTCCGTGACTGGTGTCGAGTTCCATTGGTCTGCGCCTGCCGGTGCGTCGCAACAGGCCGCGTTTGACAGCCCGGTTGATCAGCATCCCATAGGCGTTGGGATGATTCGGCGCACCGACAGCCTGTTCAATGGCCGGTCTAATTTGTTCCGGCAGACCGCGCCAGCCGTGCGGCAATTTGTGTATTTCGAGAATCGCGCCGCGAAACCATTCGGGGTTGTTGCGGGCAATCGAGCGCAGGCCTGCGTCCCGCAAAAGCCGTCCGCCGAAGAGATCGAATTGAAGATCGTTGCTCATGTCCGTCTCGCGTCCTCAAAGAGATCCATCTGGCGCTTCTTGAAGCTCAGCCGTCTCGCTTTTGGGACAGCGTGGTGAGGATCATCGGAATTCAGGAGGCGGAAGAAATCCTCAGTATGTCCGCGTCCGGCACCATGAAGCCCGCCTTTGCAGCGGCACCGGCACCGTGAGTGGGCGGCGTTTTCGCAGCGGTTCGCCTGCGACATCGACAGTTTTTTCATGCGGTGCCTTTCAATTCCGGCTGGCCCTCGAAACGGACGATCATCTCTTTCATCAAGACGACGATGTCCTTGCGATCAGCGCCGTTAGAAATGAAATTGCAGCGGCCTGCCGTGTCGCCGAACGGGAACACGAGAAGGACGAAGCCAACTTCACGGTCGGGGCCGTGTAACTCGCCGTTGAACAATTCATCCAGCGCCCCGGCGAGGACATTCATTTTTTTGCGATATTCGTCCTCGATTGGTTGATCACCGAGTTCCGGCATCAAATCTCCTTGTCATTTTCCCCCCGTACCGTAACGGGACGCGCCA
>DASVWZ010000039.1:0-60111 GCA_036392935.1 Terriglobales bacterium
CCGCGCCCGCTTGTTCTATGATTACGTGACTCCCTACGGTGCAAGCGCGTTAATCAGGCCGTCCGTATTCGGACTGCCCCAGCCACTCGCCAGATCGTAGCCTTTGGTGGCAGGGAAGCCATTGCTACCCGAGGTGGTATCGTGGAAAGCTGCTCCGTAGCCGCTGCCCAGCCCCAACGGATAAATGGTCGGATTAATAAACCCGGGCGCTTTATCACCCTTGCTCGCCGCCTGCTCGTTGGCCAGCGCCATGTAGCCCGCCCACATCGGAGCAGCAAAGCTGGTTCCACCCCAATCGTTTGAAGTGCAAGTGGTCTGGTCGGCGCAAACGTAGAAGGTGAAATTCGAGTTGGCTGAAACGTCCGGCCCATTGCGATATTTCGTCGATCCCTCGTTGGCCTTGGTGATCACGCCTTTCAACTGTTGCCAACTCGGAATTGGAAGGTCATCCGGAGAAATGCCGCCGCCGCCGTCTACCCAGACCGTCTCCGAAGCCCAACCCTTGCCCGGTCCCTTGGTTATCAGGTCCGTGCCGCCCACGCTGATTACATACTGCGATTCCATCGGCCACCAGTTGTTCGTGCCTTGCCACGCGCCGCCGTCGCCGGCGGATTCGAAGAAGCTCTGGCCTTGCGCCGCCATTTTCTCGAAGAATGGAACGTCTAGGGCAGGATCCGGAGGGCCCCACGACCATGACGAACTCAAATTCAACGGCAGCGGACTGTGCGAAGACATGCTTCCCAGCATCGCCGTGTCGGTCGCCCCGACGAACACATACAGTGAAGTGACTCCAGGTGCCATGCCCAATGCCTGAGTCATATCGATAGTCTGCTCTAAATCGTCGCACCCTTCCGAAGCCAGGCACTTCAACGGCGACCCATCCGTCGAAACGCCCACAATCGCCGCCGTCCGCGTTTGTTTGGCGTTCTTGTAGTACGTGTTCACATCGGCGATGTCGTATCCCTCGAACTCCAACAGCCCAATGTACTGCCCCTTACCGGTCAGCGACGTTCCTTCGTAATATGCCGCTCGCATGTCACTGCCGCAGAAGGCTTGCTGCGGGCAGGATCCAGTGGTTGCGGCGCGCCTGACCCCGGCGGGTCTGCGCATCAGTTGTGGCCGCGGGATCGAATAATTGTCCAGGCCGGAAACATGCCATAGTTGAAACGGCAGGTCGATCGTCGGCTCTTGATCTGGAGCATAAAAGTCGCGGCCTTCGATCGGATCGCGGTATAGATTCATCTTCACGTGAAACGCCGCCTCGATCGTCGCGACCGAACCCCTGAGTTGTATGTCCATCGCATCGCGCGACCCGCCTGCCACCTCGAAACCGTTCGCATTGGCGAAGCGGATGAATGCGTCGTAATCTTCCTGGCTGGGGCCAAATCGCTGCGTGAACTCCTTCACCGTAACGAACTGGCGATACGCCGCGTTGGATGGATCGTAAATCTCTTTCAAGAAATTCTCCAGGCCGGCTCGATCCCGCAACGCCAGCACCACGTCGATCCGCATGACTTGCGATTCCGGCAAGCGGCCCACCAGCGGCGCCTCGCCACTCACTGTCACCTCGCGCACGTGCCGCGTTAACAGGGGCAGAGCCTCAGCCTGGCAAACCATCGTTGCGGTCACTGCGATGGCCGCGATTGGCAGTAAGTATGCTATTAGTCTCCGAATCATGATTGTCCTCCTTGAGTTCCGCGTCTGAGATACCTTTGGTCTTTGCCTACTTCGGGCTGATCTCAAATACCACCCCACTGCCAGTCGTTCCGCCGTCTTCGGTTGTGCCATACATATTGCCGTTCTGATCGAACACAACTCCAGACGTCGATTGCAACCCGTCCCCCGTAGCTGGATCGAAGCTGTGCAGAAGCGTTTCCGTCCATGCTCCGCCGTTGGCCGGCTTCAGTTCCAGGACCGCGCCATACGTGTACGCGCCTCCGCCAACCGTCGATGTGTAGAGGTCCCCGCTCGCGTCGAATGTGAGTGGCGCAAACAAGCCGGACCCTCCGCTGGGGTGAGCGCTGTACAGTATCTTCTCGTTCCATGCGCCCTTTCCGTTGCCGGTCAGCCGGAAGATTGTGCCCGCATCGTCGTTGCCGCCCGCGGGTGTTGTGCCGTATAAGTTGCCTTTAGCGTCCATAACCAGCGGCGCTTCCGGTTGAATGCCATCCGTGCCGTTGAGATTGAAGCTGTGCAGCACCTTCTCCGTCCAGCTGCCGCCCGATCCCGGGGACAACTCGAACACGGCGCCGGCCCCGTTGCTGCCTCCGCCATATGTTGTGCCATACAGAGTGCCTTTGGAGGTGACGATGACTGCGGCCTCCGGGAAGAGTGCATCTGTGCCACTGGGATTAAAGCTGTGCAGCACCTTCTCCGTCCACTTTCCATTGGAGGGTGTCAGCTCAAAGACCGCTCCGTCGCCGTAGGTGCCGCCATAAGTCGTGGTGCCGTAAAGGTTGCCTTTGGCGTCAAAAACCACCGCAGCTTCCGAATCGGCTCCGTCAGGGCCACTGAAACTATGCAACACCGTTTCCGTCCAGCCATTTTTCGTCGGCGATAGTTCGAACACCACGCCCGCGCCGCCGGCCCCGCCCTGGAAGGTTGTGCCATACAAATTCCCCTTCCCATCGAAAACCACCGGGCCGTCTGGATTTGCCCCGCCTGATCCGCCGTCGAAGCTCAGCAGCACTTTTTCCGTCCATTTGCCCTTGGACGGCGAAAGCTCGAAAACCGTTCCGGCGCCCTCGCTCCCTCCGTATATGGTTGTGCCGTATAGATTCCCATTGCCATCAAGAATGAGTGCTGGGTAGGGCAGAGACCCGTCGTCGCCTGTAAAGCTGTACAGGATCGTCTCGACATCGCCCGCAAACAGCGTGCACGGCAGCAACAAAGTCAAAACTGCCAGGCTCACCGCGAATAAAAGCAGGAATGGTTTACTACGCATGGTTTCCCCCTTGGGACCAAGGTTGCTGCGACAGACTTTTTGGAGTGCCGGTAAAAACGCCCCTAAACTGTACCCCTAACCATGTCGGGCGTCAATGCGGAGACGCGCCGGCGGGCATGTCATTGAAAATACTTCGAAGCGATAGTGCAAAAGTTTTCACTCCTGCTCCAGTTTATTGATGGCCGGGCAGCGTCGCTTCCCGTGTATAGTTTTTGGAAACTCGCACGCACCAGGACTCTCCCAGTCCCCGGAGGAGCTAATGACCCTTTCGTTCAGCCGCAGCGCTTTTTTGTACCGGAGGTTCACCCGATTGCTCGCAACCTCGCTATTGCCGGCCATCGCGCTTGCGCTCTGTGAACCTTCCTCTGCCAGTTCCCAAGGTGTCCGGCTTTCCATCTCGCCTTCATACGCCGTGGTCCAACTGGGCCAGCCCTTTCCTTTCACCGCCACCATCACGGGCACGGGAAATACCCGAATAACCTGGCAGGTCGATAGCGCCATCGGCGGCAACTCAAGTGGCGGGGTGATCACGGCTGCTGGCGTATATACGGCACCGGTAAAGATGCCAACCATTGCCTCGGCAACCGTCACCGCGGTTTCTCAAGCCGATCCCAGCATTTCCGCCACAGCCGTCATCACCTTGGTCACGCAGCCGGCTGCCGGATCCACCTATTATGTTTCAACCTCCGGTAAGGACTCGAATCCCGGCACCATCGCTCGACCCTGGCGTCATATTCAGCATGCAGCCAGCACGGTACAAGCCGGCGATACCGTGTACGTTCGGCAAGGAGTGTACAACGAAGTAGTCACGATGAAATCGTCAGGTTCTTCTTCATCCGGATTTATTACCTTCTCCAGCTATCCCGGCGAACTCGCGACCGTCGATGGCACCGGGTTAGCGATTCCGCACGGCCAGTGGGGATTGTTCAGCATCCAGTCTCTCAGCTACATCGTCATCAACGGATTCGAAATCCGAAACTATAAAACCACGAAACTCGATGACGTCCCCCTTGGTATTTGGATCTTCGGTGCCGGAAGCAACCTGCAGATTGTGAACAACCACATTCACAACATCGAGACCAACGCCAAGACCAACCCCAATCAGTGCGGTTCGAACGCGTTTGGCATGACCGTCTACGGCACAGTGGGAGATCAGTCGATCAATGCTCTGGTCATTAGCGCAAATGAAGTTGACCACAACAAAACCGGCTGCAGCGAAACCGTTTCCGTGGATGGCAATGTAGAAAATTTCGTCATCTCAAACAACCTGATCCATGATGACAACAACATCGGCATCGACGCCATTGGATTCGAGAAGGTATCGCCCAATCCCGAGACCGATCAGGCCCGCGACGGCGAAATCCGCGGCAACACCGTTTACAACATCACCTCTTACGGCAACCCCGACTACGGCAGGCAATACGCCGCCGACGGGCTATACATCGATGGTGGCAAGCATATTGTGGTCGAGCAGAATCTGATTCACGACGTCGACCTCGGCATTGAAATGGCCAGCGAGCACCATGGCCACAACACCAGCTACATCACCGCGCGCAACAACGTGATTTATCTCGATACCAGCGTAGGCATCTCCATCGGTGGCTACGCCAACAGCGTCGGCGGCACCGAGCATTGCGCAGCCGTCAACAACACCCTATTTCAGAACGGCACCAAAGGCGCTGAGAACGACGACGGTGAATTTCAGATCCAGTTCCACGCTAACGGCAATATTTTTGAAAACAACATCGCTTACGCCAACCATGAGGCGTTGTTCCTGAACAATTTCACCAAAACTCCTCTTGACCCGGCCGCCATCGACTACAACCTTTATTATTCGCAGTCCGGCGCCGACAACGGCAACTGGACCTGGGAGGGGAAGAACTACACCGGATACGATACTTATCGCGAGAAGACCGGCCTCGACGCCAACTCCCCACCATTTTCCGATCCCGAATTCATCAGCACTGGCGATTCGCCCGATTTCGACATCCAGCCCGGCTCCCCGGCCATCAACGCCGGCACCGATCTCGGCAAGGATATCGTTGGCGCGGTCGATTTCGCCGGTAACCCGCGCGTGCTAAACGGCCAGATCAATATTGGCGCCTACGAACAGTGGTGAGGTGCCGAGTGGCCCTCTCGTGTTCGACACCGCTGGGAATTTATACGGCGTCACGCTTCATGGCTGTCGCAACTGCGGAAAAGCCGACTTGGGAAGCGTCTTCAAAATCGCACCCGGGCTTTACTGATGCCGCGCTTTCAGCCGGGTCTCGTGATGGGACCCCGGCAATCAGGCAATCACTCCCTAACTCCTTTGTTTTCTAGATTTTGATATGTAACTCCTTTGTAATCAGTAGATTACAAAATATACCCTGTGTCCGATCCTTTAGAATCAAGATTTTACAGCCGATTTTGATAGGGGGTGCATACCCATTTCACGGTGCGCGATCGCCTGCGCCCGTCTATACTAATGAGTTTTCCGCGCGTCCCAACGCCCAGGAGCCGACATGCGTCTCGCTGTTCTGGCCTTATTCGTCTGTGCCGTGATGGTGATCTCACTGAAATCTCAGGAGAAGCCGATGCAAAATTCGCAGTCCAGTTCCGCCGTCGCGCCCGCCGTCACTCCGTCCTGGGTCAGCCCGTCCAACGCCAAGCTCGAAGCCGCGCTGGTCGCGAAGTACGGCGAATCGCAGCGCGAGCGCGCCCATCGCGGGCTAAAGCAGGTCGCCGAATACTGGCGCTCCGAAGACGGAGATGCTGGTGCCTATGAAAGCTACGTCACCACCAACTTCGCCGGCGATCAGGCCACGCTGGACACCATGTTCAACCGTTTCCAGCGCCTGCTCGAACAACTCGATGGGCACATGCATGAGATCAACCGCGAATTCCGCCAGCAACAAGACCTTGATGCCGGTTCAGTCCTCCCGTTCGACGAGGCCTTCGGCGGCTACGATCCCTCCGCGCACGTCATCGACGACTTCTTTGCCAACAAGCTCGCCTTCACTGTGCTGCTGAACTTTCCGCTCACCACGCTCAACGAGCGCTTGAAAAACGGTCCTACATGGTCGCGGCGGCAGTGGGCGGAAGTTCGCCTCGCCGAGCGGTTCAGCAAACGCGTTCCTGCCGACGTCAATCTCGCCATAGCGCAAGCCGGCAGCGATGCGGGCCAGTACATTGCGCAGTACAACATCTGGATGTATCACCTGGTCGATCAGAACGGTCAACGCCTGTTTCCGCCGAAGATGCGCCTGCTGAGTCACTGGAATCTGCGCGACGAAATCAAGTCTGAGTATGCCGACGGGCCCTCAGCTTTGCCCAAGCAGCGCGCCATTCAGCAGGTGATGGAGCGCATCGTTACCCAGACCATTCCACAAGCCGTCGTCGATAATCCCGGTGTCGACTGGAATCCATACACGAATGAAGTCAAGCCGGCCGCTGCGCAAGACGCGGATACATCCGCAATAAAATCCAACGTCAAACCCGACAACACGCGTGAGCCGGACACGCGGTATGCTGTGCTGCTTAACGACTATCGTGCCGTCCGCAAGGCTGATCCTTATTCGCCCACCGATCCGACGTTTATCGATCGGCGTTTCAATGAAGACCGCGAAATTCCCGAAGCCCGGGTGCGGGCGATGTTCGAGCAGGTGCTGACATCTCCGCTGGTCGGGCAAACCGCCAAGCTGATCGAATCCCGCCTGGGACGTCCGCTTGAGCCGTTCGACCTTTGGTACAACGGTTTTCGGCCGGGCAGTAAGTACACCGAATCCGAGCTCGACGCGATTACGGAGAAAAAATATCCCACGGCCGAGGCTTACCAGAAAGACATCCCCAATCTTCTGATGAAGCTCGGTTTCTCGCCGGAAAAAGCACAATATGTCGCCGCTAACATCATGGTCGACCCTGCGCGGGGCTCCGGACATGCCATGGGCGCTGCCATGCGCTCTGAAAAGGCCCATTTGCGTACCCGCGTAGAAAAAAATGGCATGAACTACAAAGGCTTTAACATCGCCGTCCACGAAATGGGACACAACGTCGAGCAGACGTTCTCACTCAATGAAGTCGATTACACGCTGCTCGCCGGCGTGCCTAATACCGCATTCACGGAGGCGCTGGCGTTCGTGTTTCAAGGGCACGATCTTGAGCTCCTCGGCCTTCCTGGTCCCGACGCCAAAGCTCAGGCCGAAAAAACTCTCAACGACTTTTGGGGAACTTATGAAATCGCCGGTGTTGGCCTCGTCGATATGGGCGTCTGGCACTGGATGTACGCCCATCCTAACGCTACGCCCGAGCAACTCAACCAGGCGACCGTTGAGATCGCCAAAGACGTCTGGAACAAATACTATGCTCCCGTCTTCCACAAAAAAGATGTCGTGCTGCTCGGCATCTATTCGCACATGATCGATTCGTTTTTGTATCTGCCCGATTATCCCATCGGACACATGATTGCCTTCCAGATCGAAGAGCAGATGAAGAAAGCCGGCGCGATTGGGCCGGAGTTCGAACGCATGGCAAAAGAGGGAGATGTGACGCCCGATCTCTGGATGGAGAATGCCAGCGGCAAGCCCGTCGGCCCCGATGCCTTGCTGGAAGCCACGCAGCGAGCGTTGGTCACGGCGGGAGGAAAGTAGACAGATAAGAAACCACAACCCTCGAATCGAACGTCCCGTCACCTTCGCGCAAACCCCGCGCCCATCAACGTGTTCGTTACATCAGTAACTTGCCGACACAACCCGCCGTACCTACGATTCGATCATGAGCTATAAGGCCCTTTTGTTCTCATCGGATGAAGCCACCGCGCGCGTCATCGCGCAGGTGTTGAGTGAATTGGAGTTTCAAGCTGAACCTCACAAAGAGCCGTTCGCCGCAGTCAAAGCATTGACCTCCAGTCAGGTTGATGCCATGGTTATCGACTGCGCCAACGAGCAGGACGCGGCTCTGTTAGTTAAGAGCGCGCGCAACTCCGCCTCCAATCAACAATCTTTGTTTATTGCCATCGTCGACGGCAAAAGCGGCGTCACCAGCGCATTTCGGCTCGGCGCCAATCTGGTTTTGACCAAGCCAGTCAGTATGGAACAGGCGAAGAACACGCTGCGCATGGCCCGCGGCCTGCTGCAAAAAAATGTCGCTGCCAAGACCGCGCCAGCTGTGGCGAGCCAGGTGTCGCAATCCAAGCCGCCAGTGAGCGCGCCGAAAGTGGAAGCTCCGAGCGCCGCGCCAGTCGTCGCGCCTCCAATCGTTCCTCCGTCGATCACGCCTCCACCAATTTCAGCCGCGCCCGCTGCCGCAGCGCCGGCGCCGGCCATGACGAAAGCGCCCGTGATTCCATCCGCGTGGATGCCTTCTTCGCAGGTCGCAGTCCCATCCGCTTCGGTTCTGGAAACCGAGAAGGAAACCGCGCCCAGTCTGGACGCCGCCGACGCCGGCTTGCTCGATTCACTGCCGGAAGTCGCGGCTCCGCAACCGCCAGTTCAATCCGCTCCGCCCGCCGTCTCCGCTCGAAAAGAATTTCCCTGGCAGAAGGCGCCGCAACCTGCTGCTGAGTCGGTTCCGGTGAGCGTGGAAGAAGCCGAACCAGCCGCGCCAGCTGTACCCAAGTTTGCATTCAAACCTCCGGCGAAATCGGAAAGCCCGTTGGCTGCCGCGCCCATGTCTTCTTCGCCCGTCTTGCCTGGGCCAACAAAACCATTTGCGCCGCGTCCGGTAACCGTTGCCGCATCGGCCGGCGCAGCGGCCGCTGCCGCGCCGGCTCCAGCACGCATTGCCGAACCCGAGCAACCCGTAATCGAAGAAGTCACTTCGGGCGAAAGCGTAGAGGAAGAAGCACCCGCGCCAGTCGAAGAGCCAGCCGCTCCAGCCAAGGTCGGCAAAGCTCCAAAAGCTGCCGCGCCGGACAACAAAAAGTGGCTGCTCATCGCCGCCGTCGTTGTCGCAGTCGCTGCCATCGGTTACGTCGGATGGACCAAGTTCGGTTCGGCGCCTGCCGCCGCGCCTGCACCGCATGCCACGCCAGCAGCCGCATCGCAGTCGGCCGTACCGGTTGCAACCCAACCGGCAACACAGATGACTCCAACATCTTCGCAGACGACGAACCAATCGAAATCTCAACTGATTGCATCTACGGCCGCAAAGCCGTCCGCGACCGCTCCCGCTCAGAAAGTTCCGTTCGTCGAGCCAGTTTCTGCGGCGCCAGCACAGCCGAATCCGGACGTCGTGGTCGTAACCAATCAGCCGGCGACTCCGCCGCCTGCGCCGAAACCAACAGCTGTTGAAGCAGCCGCAGCGCCGAACGTGATGGAAGTAACGTCGGGTTCAGGTACTTCATCAATCTCCAGCGTGGTCAGCGGAGCGCCGGCTGCCTCTACACCGACTCTCGTGGCGGCTGCCCCGGTTTCCCAAGGCGTGGCCCAGGGAATTCTGATGAAGCGCGTTCAGCCCGTCTATCCTCCGCAAGCTCGTGCCATGCACCTCGGCGGACCCGTTACTTTGTCCGCCACAGTTGCCAAGGATGGCAGCGTCAAAAACCTGAAGCAGGTTAGCGGCGATCCTGTGCTTGGCCAAGCCGCCATCGATGCGGTGAAACAGTGGAAATATTCGCCATATCTGCTCGACGGCCAGCCGGTCGATACGCCAACCCAAATCACCGTCAACTTCAAAGCCCAATAAATATTCGGGGGATGTCGGGTGACAGAAGCGTGAGGTCTTCGGCCTCACGCTTTTTTATTGTCTGGCGCGTTGTCGCTTTTGTTTCGCCTCCGAGTTAAAATAGGAAGATTCGCTCACAGCAAACTTGCTTCCTGTGGGCGCCGGGTTTCATCAAAAGATAGAACCTTCCATGGATTTCAAGTTAGTTTCCGACTACAAGCCGCGCGGCGATCAGGGCAAAGCCATTGAGTCGCTCACTCGCGGTCTGTTCGACCGCGAGCAGCATCAGGTGCTGCTCGGCGTCACCGGATCGGGCAAAACCTTCACCATGGCGAAAGTCATTGAGCAGGTGAATCGGCCAACGCTGGTGATGGCGCACAACAAAACGCTCGCAGCGCAGCTTTATCACGAGTTCAAGAGCTTCTTCCCGCATAACGCAGTCGAATATTTCGTCTCTTATTACGATTACTATCAGCCCGAAGCTTACGTTCCCGCCGCCGATCTTTATATCGAGAAAGAAGCCACGATTAACGACGAGCTCGACAAGCTGCGGCTTTCGGCCACGCGGTCTTTGTTTGAGCGGCGCGACGTTGTGATTGTTTCCTCCGTCAGTTGCATCTACGGACTCGGCTCGCCGGAAGCCTATTACGGCATGCTGCTCTTCCTTGAAAAAGGGCAGAAGATCAAACGCGAAGACATCACGCGCAAGCTGGTCGAAATTCTCTACGAGCGCAGCGAAGGCGAATTCCGCCGCGGAACTTTCCGCGTGCGCGGGGACGTCATTGAAATCTATCCCACCTACGAAGACATGGCGTACCGCATCGAGCTTTTCGGCGACGAGGTCGAATCGCTCTCGCAGATCGATCCGCTTTTCGGTACGGTCAAACAGAAATATGTTCGCCTGCCGATTTATCCCAAAACGCATTACGTCATGAAGCCCGAAACCCGTTCGCGCGCAGTCGAGTCCATTAAAGAAGAACTCAAATGGTGGGAAGCTGAACTTGAGAAACAAGGACGACTCGTCGAAGCGCAGCGCGTGCATCAGCGGACCATGTATGACCTCGAGATGATTAAGTCGGTCGGTTATTGCCACGGGATCGAAAACTATTCGCGCCACTTCACCGGGCGTTTGCCTGGCGAGCCGCCGCCGACGCTGCTCGACTATTTTCCGCGCGACTGGCTGATGTTCATCGACGAATCGCACCAGACGGTGCCGCAACTTCACGGCATGTATCACGGCGACCGCTCGCGCAAGGAAACGCTGGTTGAATACGGTTTTCGCATGCCTTCGGCGCTCGACAATCGTCCTCTGACGTTCGAAGAGTTCGAGCATCGCATGAACCAGATGATTTACGTTTCGGCAACGCCGGGTCCGTATGAATTGACCAAATCCGCCGGAGTGGTGGTCGAGCAGATCATTCGCCCGACGGGATTGGTCGATCCGCCGGTCGAAGTGCGGCCGGTCAAAGGCCAGATCGACGATCTTCTGCACGAAATTCGCGACCGTACGGCGCGCGGCGAGCGCGTGCTGGTTACAACGCTCACCAAGCGCATGGCTGAAGATCTGGCCGAATATTACAGCGAAGTCGGCGTCAAATGTCGCTACATGCACTCGGAGATTGAAACCCTCGAGCGGGTCAAGATTCTGCGCGACCTGCGCCGTGGCGAATTCGATGTGCTTATCGGAATCAATCTGCTGCGCGAAGGCCTGGATTTGCCGGAAGTTTCGCTGGTCGCAGTGCTCGACGCCGATAAAGAAGGATTTCTCCGCTCTGCTGGATCGCTGATTCAGACCGTCGGACGCTGCGCCCGGAATTTAAACGGCCGGGCGATTCTGTATGCTGACCGTGTGACCGACTCGATGAAAAAAGCCATGGACGAAACCAATCGCCGTCGCGCGATTCAGGAAGCCTACAACGAAGCTAACGGCATCACGCCGGAATCGATCGTGCGGCCGGTTGATATGGCGCTGGCCAGGATCGTCGAAGCCGACTACGCCGAACTTGCCGGCGCAGAAAGCGAAGGCGTGCCCGAATTCAAATCGCAGGAAGAACTCGACGCCTACATCGCTAAACTCGAGGTCGATATGCGCGAATCGGCGAAGCGATTTGAATTCGAAAAAGCCGCCAACCTCAGGGACACGATCAAAGAACTAAGAACGAAGGAATTCTTGTTCGCGTAAGGCACGCCTCAGGCGTCGAAAGATGCGACGTCAGGACAAATGACCCAGAGACTCAAAGACTATTATTACGGCAAGTCTTCCGCCAGGAAGACAGTGTTGGTTCCCGGCGACCCGGCGGCCACGTACCGCGTCGGCGAGTCTTACCATTTTGCAACCATTGGTAGGGCGAAGCTCGTCAGCATTCAGACTGCATCAAGTCACGTCGTCACCGATGCGAGCATCGGCGTGCCCGCCTGCGATGCTCGCTTGCTAACAGGACGACTTGCAAATGGGAAGATAGTGACAGTGCAGCCACAGCCTCCAAAAGGCAGAAACAGTCCCGCGCGAACTTCGGCGCCCATACCTGTTGAACTGGGTAACAAGTCTGGCGTGTGGCTGAGACACCCTTATGACGTGAAGGGGACTTCCCGATAGCAGAAGGTCAAGGCGGGTCTCGCCAGACGCGGCAAGTTCGCCCGGTGAACTACCCGGTTTCGGTCACTATTAGCGTCCCTCGCGAGCATTTCCCGATTCGGCACGCACACGCAATCTTTGTGACCGACAACCTTGTCGAAAAGGTCTCCACTGAAGAAACTTGATTTGGGCCCGTGGTGTAACTGGAAACATCGCACTCTGCCGAAGTCGCGGATGCGGGTTCGAATCCCGTCGGGTCCATTCTCCCGCTGTGGAGGATAAGTTTCATTTGGGGGAAAACGCAGAGATAATCCCCTGAAGTAACTTGACATTGGTGCGCACCCGGCCCAATACTGAGAATCGGCAGAGTGCTAATACACCACGAACCGGCTCCGCAACTGCGGAGCCTTTTTCCCTTTGACCGCTACTACCCTCGTTGTCCGCCCGGCCGCTGGGAAACGCACATTTTGGACAGTGACATTAAAATGCTTGTCATAACGTGCATCTGGCACTCAGAAAGTGAACCCAGTCGGCTATTGAGGGTACCCCCCTCCCCCCACCCCCTCTGCCTCGATCTTTTGGAATCAGCAACTTAGCGGGAGCGTTCCCGCTAGATCTATGAGTTTAAATGGGTTAGAGGTAAAATATTCCGAACAAAGGACTTAAGTATCATTTCTTCCGTTAGTTTTCAAAGACCAGAGTCTCGAGATCGGCGATAGCTGGGGCACTGATACGGTTCTCGAGTGGCGGCTAAACGCCATCTTTTTTCAGTATTGGTGTGGGCGAACAGCGCCGTCAAGGCATTTCGAGACCGGGGCAATGGCGTTTTCCCAAAACGGGAATGCCTAGGGTTTGTTACACGAATGTCGTGTTACAATAATCCTGTGTCAGACCAGCGCCATCTCCGCAACGTGACCGTCACTCTGGAAGAAAATGTTGCCCGCTGGGCGCGCATTGAAGCGGCGCGTCAGGATACCAGCGTTTCGAAGTTGCTTGGCGCTCTACTGAAGGAACGAATGGCGACGGAAAGCGTGAATCCCGCGGAAGCTGCCGAACGCCTGGTGAATTTCGGAAAGCGGCACAAGCTTTCGTTGGGCGGTCTCAACATCAAAGACCTGATCAACGAAGGGCGCCGTTGAGCCGATTCGTTCTGGACGCATCCGTCGCGCTGGCGTGGTGTTTTCCTGACGAGGAATCCCAGCCGGCCGAAAGGGTCGCCGATCTTTTTCGGCACGGACACACCGCAATCGCGCCGGCATTTTGGCCACACGAAGTGCTGAACGCCTTGCTGGCTGCCGAGAAACGCAAGCGAATTTCCACGCAACTGGTGCAGAGTTTCCTAGGCGATCTAGGAGCTTTGCCAGTTGCGCTCGAGCAAGTCGCAACCGGATTGGTTTTCAGCCGGATTCTCACTCTTAGCCGCGAACATGAGTTGACCGCTTACGACGCGGCCTATCTCGATCTTGCAATCGGAAGCGGACTGCCGCTAGCTACGCTGGATAAAGATTTGCTGAAAGCGTGTCGTGAAGTGGGCGCAGAAGTGATGGGCGACTGAAAATAAACTTGCCCAGGCTGGCGCAGATGCAAAGCGCGAACCTGGGCGAAAGTTTGTTGCGGCTAAGTTTACGGTATGAACAAGTAGCCGTGGAAGACGCTGTTGGAGTCGAGGTAATAACCGACGACATTGCCGCTGTCATTGATGGTCATCTCGAAGCCGCTGGGTATAAGAGTACCGAGACGTCCGGACTTCGGGGCACTGAAAGATGTAAAGGTCCCGTCGGCAGCGCGCACAAAGCCGAACACGCCGCCGCTGGCGTTGGTGTAGAGTCCGGTGACGTCGCCGTTCTTGTTGATGTTCCAGCCGGCAGTTTGATGCGGGTTATTGGGAGCGTCGAAGCTGGTGAAATCGCCCGCGCTCGAGCGCACAAAGCCGTGCTCGATGCCGACGGTGTCCACATACCAGCCGGTGGTGGTGCCGGCGTCATTGATGGCCGTGGCCGAAGTGTTTTTCGCACCGGGATAGTTGAACTCGGTGAACTTTCCGCTGGCAGAGCGGGTAAAGCCGAAGTAGTTGTTTTGCGCGGTGTGGTAGCCGCCAACGACGGTTCCGGAGTCGTTGATCGAACCACAGAGAGTTCCTTGATGGTTGCCATTGCCGGCGTGCGGTGCCTCAAAGCCGGTGATGGTTCCAGTGGTGGCCCGGACGAAGCAGTGGTAGACGCCAACGGAGTCTGTGTAGTAACCGGTGATTGTGCCGGTCTTATTGATACCCAACGCCTCGGTTCCTTCGGCTTTGCTGGTGCCCGCGCCGGGGACATCGAAGTTGGTAATGGCGCCGTTGGTGGCGCGCACGAAGCCATGGAAGACGGTGTTGGTGTCAAGGAAATATCCGGTGATGGTACCGCCGGCGTTGATTCCGGCGCCGCCGGTAAGTTCAACCCCAGTACCTTCGCCGGGATCGTCAAAAGTGGTGTATTTGCCGGAAGCGCTGCGAATGAATCCGTGGCCGACGTGGCTGGAGTCGATATAGGCGCCGGTGATCGTCCCAGAGTCGTTCATGGCGACTGAGATGGTGCCATCCTTCGATACGGCGCCGGCATGCGGATCATTCAGCGTGGTAATGGTTTGGGCTACGGCGAGCACAGTAAGAGCCAACAGCAGTCCGACCAGAAATTTCCCTTTAAGACCTGGTTTCATGAAAATCCCCTATAAGCCGCGCGAGGCGCGGAGAGTAGGAAAATTGTAGCGAGGGCGAAGTTTTGCGGTCAATGGCACGACGAGGCCATGCCATTCCGTATAGAGTAGAAAGTTTCGTACCGGTGCAGTCCGTTTCTTCGGACGGTTGCGTCGGGCGCGCTATTTTATTCAGCCTTCCAGGTGACAGTGAAACTAGCGCCGTCAGAGGACAAACCCGAGGGTTGCGCGGTGACGGGCGAGCCTTTAAATCCGGTTTTGGTGGTGACCGACTTGTTCACGTCATCGCCGAAGGTGTGAATTACGCCCTTATCGACTTTAGCGTCGGTGGCGATGTCGTTGAGATAGCCGGTGTAATCTTCGCCGAAGGGATCGACGCCGAAGTCGGAGAGTTTGTTGCCGTCCATTTCCATGATCCATTCGGCGGAATTGCGCTTGGGCGCGCCGCTGCCGAAGGCGCCGTCGAATTTCACCTTCTTGCTGAAGCTTTCACCGGTACTCTCGTTCTTAATGGCGACGGTGTAATTCTCGTCACCATCGTAGGTGACAGAGGCGGAAAACTTGTTGCCGGGCGCGATGGAGACGGTGTTAATCACGACCGAGCCATAGGGATAAAATTCGTACCAGACCCAATAGAACGGACTCTTGCCATTGCAATCGGCGTCGGTGCCGATCTGCTCGACGGTGTTCGAACTCCATCCGTCGATGCCGACCCATTCGGAGGAGTCGGTGTTTGGAGTTTTTGTGCAATCGACCGCGGTAACGATCCAGGAGCCCTGAACGAAGGTGAAATCCGTGCCGGTTACAGCGTAGCCAGCCCAAGCGGTGTTGTAGGAAACGATGACGTGACGGTTGAAGTCGTATTCTTCCTGGTGCGGAGCGAGGCTTCGCGGCAGGGTTTGACGGCTGGGTTTGAAGGCGGCGGAATCGGTTGCGGATTCAGCGGGCTGCTGCGCGATTGCCGGTGCAACCGCAAACGCTATGACGCAGAGCAGGCGCAGAATTTTTTTTGCGGTCATATTGGGAACCTCGACGTGGAGAAGTCGGTTAGGACGAATCAGCTAGAACCTGTCAGTAAAAACCCGGGAAACGAACTCGCCCAAGTTGTAGGAAATGTACCTTTCGCGACCGGGAAGGTCAAGCGAGTTTTAGAGGCGATTTTTGGGGTACCCCCCTCCCCCCACCCCCCCTGTCCTGATCTTTTAAAATCAACGGGTTAGCGGGAGCGCGCCCGCCAGATCTATGAATTTAAAGGGTTTGGAGGCAAAATATTCCAAACAAAGGAGTTAGAGGCAGCCATCAGCCGTCAGCTCTCAGCCATTAGCTAGAACTGATCTCTCCAAAGGTTCACAGGTTGTCAAAGAGCAGTTGGTTCGTGACTTCTATTGTTGGAGGGTTTCGGGAGTGAGGTCAAGCGAAAAAGCGCGGCCGCAAGGTAGGCGGCGATGTTGTTTCGTCGGCACTGCGTGCAAGATCTCTCCGTCCGCGAAGAAAAGCGCGCGGACGTTCGAGCTGAAATCGTGGTTTGATCGAGTTTGATTCCCGCCCGATTGTTCATTTTGCGCTGGAGACGCTCGGACCGCAGGGCGTGATTTATACTCTAGGGTTTGCCTCAGCCGTTGGAACTTGCCGGGGCAGGGAGCATGCGTGAAAATTCTGGTTTGCTTGAAGCAGGTGCCGCAAAAAGATGCGGCGCTCAAACTGAACGAAGCCGGGAACTGGATCAAGGAAGACGTTGGTTACGAGGTCAACGAGCCGGATGCGTACGCGCTCGAAGAGGCGTTGCGGCAAAAGGAAAAGCACGGCGGGGAAGTGGTGGTGATTACGGCCGGTCCGGCGCGAGCGCAGCAGGTACTGCGGGAAGCTCTAGCCAAGGGCGCAGACCGGGCGGTGCATCTTGAGGACAACGCGTTTGTGGGGCTGGATGCGTTTAATACCGCGCGGGCTTTTGCGGCGGCGATTAAAGATGAGAAGTTCGATCTGATTTTTACAGGCTTGCAGTCGGACGATTACGGGTACGCGCAGACCGGAGTCATGCTGGCGGAGCTTCTGGGCTGGCCGCACGCGACCATCATCATGCACATCGAGAAGAAAGACGCCGGCATTCGGGTGAAGCGGGAGCTGGAAGCCGGATTCTTTCAATATGTCGATATGCCGCTGCCGGCGGTGCTGACCATTCAGTCGGGCATCAACAAGCTGCGTTATGCGACGCTGATCGGGATCAAGCAGGCCAAGAACAAGCCGATGCGCAAGGTGGCAATGGCTGAGGTGCAAGCGGCGGTGGGCGGTAATCTGCAGAAGATCGAGCGGTTATATGTTCCGCAGAAGACGAAGAATACGGAGTTTTTGGAAGGACCGGCGGCCGAGGTTGCGAAGAAGCTGACGGAGAAGTTGAGGAACGAAGTAAGGGTTTTGTAGTCCCCACACATTCGCAAAGAACGCGAATGTATGGGGCACCCGGTTGTGTTGGATATCAAGAGCAAAATTCATGGCAAATCATATTCTGGTTATCGTCGAACAACGTGAAGGAAAACTGAACCGCGTCTCGTGGGAGACGCTTACTGCCGGTCAGGCGCTTGCCGCGGACACCGGCTGGCCGCTGGAAGCGGCGGTGGTGGGTAATAATGTTGGCGCGATTGCCGGCGAAGTGGCGGCAAAGAAAGTCAACAAAGTGTATGCGATCGAATCGCCGAAGCTGGAGCCTTATACGCCCGATGCTTTTGCCGCCGGGCTGAAGCAGTTTCTGGAATCGAACCAGCCGAAGCTGGTGCTGATGCCGCACACCTACCAGGTGCGCGATTTCGTTCCCAAGCTGGCAACGGCCATGGGACGAACCGCGATCAGCGATTGCATCGGCTACAAAAAAGATGGCGACCGGCTGCTGTTTACGCGCCAGATGTTTCAGGGCAAGCTCAACGCCGATGTCAGCTTTTCCTGCGATGCTCCGTGGTTTGTGACGTTTCAGAATGGCGCGTTTCGCGGCGATCAGGTTGCCGATGGAGCTTCGGCGGCGCCGGTGGAAGCGGTGCAGGTTGAAATCGCCGATGGCGCGATTCGCACCAAGCCACAGGAAGTCTTCAAGGAAGCCAAGCAGGCCGTGGATCTGACGCAGGCGGCGATTATTGTTTCGGTCGGGCGTGGCATTAAAGAACAGAAGAACATTGAACTGGCCAAACAACTGGCGGACGCGCTGGGTGGGGAGATTGCGGCCTCGCGGCCGATTTGCGACGCAGGATGGTTGCCGATGGACCGGCAGATTGGGTCGTCGGGCCAGACCGTGGCGCCGAAGCTGTATCTGGCGCTTGGCATCTCAGGGGCGATTCAACACATTGTCGGGATGAAAGGCGCGCATTCGATTATTGCGATCAACAAGGATTCTGAGGCGCCGATATTCGAGATCGCGGATTACGCGGTGGTGGGCAACCTGTTTGACATTGTTCCGCCGCTGATTGAGGAAGTGAAGAAAGCGAAGGCGGGCGGGTAAGGGTTTTGCATCTTCAGGTCGTACTGCGCGCCAACTCCCCTTGCAATCGGTTTGTTCCCGTGTTCCCCGTCTTGCTCGAAACCGCGATCGCGATCTCGTTCGTTTCCGAGTCGTCTGACGAGCGAGGTTTCGACAAAAATCTTGAACCGCAAAGGGCGCAAAGGAACACTTCAGCCACCAAGGGGATCGAAGGTGCGCGAAGGAAAATCTCGCCCAACGGTCGCACAAAATAAAAAGGGTGAGCTTTCGCTCACCCTTTAGCTTTTCGGCAGAAGTTTGCTACTGAACAGTTATGCTGACGGATTTCGACGGAATCCCGTTGGCGACCACCACCAGCGTGCTGGCTCCGGTTTCAATGCCGGAAGGAACGTCGAAGTAGGTGTAGACGGTCGCAGTGCCAGTGGCAACGCCCATGGTACTGTGATCGTGCGTCTTGGCGTAGAAAACGTGCCCGGTGGCGGTGTTGGTGATGCGCACCAGGGGATAGTTTGTGGCGGTTTCATCTTCATCGCCGAATGAAGCTGCCTGCGAAAGTCCGTTGAATTGCTGGCCGGAGATCTTATAAGTGGATCCCGGTGTGACGGTCTTGGGATGGGCGGTGATCTTCGGCGCCCACGAGGCTTGATAGGTTCCTTTTGGAGTGTAGACACTCGCGTTGAAACCGCTCATGAAGACTTGGCCGTTGGGCAGCACAAGGATGGGGGCGTAGCCGCCGGAGACCGGGTCCTGGGTCAGCGTAGTGCCATTCCAATCGTAAAGCGTGCCGCTATCTGCTTCGATCAGTTCGACGCCGCTAGGCAACAAGACGGCAAAGGAATCGCCGGCGTTGTCGCTGTTGGGGAAATCAGGGCCAACGACCCATTTACCCTCGCCAGTCAGCGTGGAAGGCGGTGTGTAAATGGCGGTGTGGCCTGCGCCGTTATTTCCGGTGTAAGATCCGGTCGCGAAAACCTTGCCATCGGGCAGCAACATGCCGGGTCCGACTTCTCCGGGAGCTTTGTAACAACCGCCGGGATAGGGGATGCAGCCTCCGCCGGGATGGGGCGAGTGCAAATCAACGATGGTGCTGCCGGCGGTGATCCATTCGCTCTGCGAGGGGATGTAGCGCTCGGCGTGCGGGGCAGCCCTTACGTCATAGGTGACGAAGGTGCCGTCGGGCAGCAGCGTCCAGCCTTCTTCGGCATTGAAATCGCGTTTGCCAGTGGTGGGGACGACGGTCCATTCGAGAGTTTTGGGATCCAGGGCAGCGGCTTCTTTGGTGAGCTTGTCACCGAGCATGTAAGTGCCATCAGGCAGAACCACCGAAGGCGAGTCACCGATGTTACCCCAATCTTTGGGATGGGTCATGGTGCTCCACTTGTTGGTTGCGGGATTGTAGATGGCGCCCTGATTGGTGAGCGAGAAGCTCTGGCCACAGCCAGAATATTCGCCACCCATGATGACAACGCGGCCGTCGGCAAGCACCGCGCCTGCGAAATAGAGCGGATCGTATCCGTTGGGCAGGCTCTCGAGCTGCGACCAGGTGCCGTTGACGTAGCTGCCGGTGTTGTCAGGGGTGAGCTTCCACCAGTCGGAGCACTGACCGCCCTGGAACATCACGGTGCCGTCGGTCAGCAAGTAGCCGATGCCGGCGCCATCAGGGGGTTGATGCTTCAGCGACTGGAGGGTTTGCCCCAGCGAAAGGGTGGACAGAGTTAACAGAAAAACAAATGCGATCCGCGTAAGTTTGGTTGTCAAGTTCAGGCTCCTGGATCTGAGATCAAATGGTAAATCTGAAAAATCTTCGTTTAGTTCACCGTAATGCTGACTGCGGGCGATGGAATGCCGTTGGCCACCACCTCGAGCGTGCTGGCTCCGGTCTCGATGTCCGAAGGGACATCGAAGAAGGTGTAGACGCTGGTTGTGCCGGTAGCAACCCCCATGGTGCTGTGGTCATGCGTCCGGGCGTAGAACACGTGCTTGGTAGCGTTGTTGGTGATGCGCACCAGCGGGTAATTGGTGTTGGTCTGGAACTCGTCTCCGAATGCGGCCGCCTGGGACAAGCCGTTGAACTGCTGGCCGGTGATTTTGTAGGTGGAGCCTCCGGTGACGGTCTTGGGATGGGCGGTGATTTTCGGCGCCCACGACGGCCGGTAGGTTCCGGTTGAGGTGTAGACGGCAACATTGAAGCCGATGACGAGGGTTTCTCCGGTGGGCAGATCAAGGATCGGGCTTCCTCCGGCGACATTTTCGGTCGTCCACTTGGTGCCGTTAAATTCGTATAGGGTTCCGGAATCGCCCTGCACCAGCACGTTGCCGTTGGTAAGCAGCGCGGCGAAAGAATCACCGGCGTTGTCGCCATTGGGGAAGTCTGGGCCCACAACCCATTTGCCGAGGCCGCCGGGTTTGATTGCCGGCGTGTAGATTGCCGTGTGTCCGGCGCCGTTGTTCGAGGTGTAAGAACCGGTGACGAACACGGTGCCATCGGGGCGAAGCATCTGGGGGCCGATTTCTCCGGGCGGGTAGTAGCACAGCTTGCCGTTTGGTCCATAAGGGATGCAGCCGAAGGGCGAAGGCGAGTGCAGATCGACGATGGTGCTTCCCGCCGAGACCCATTCTTGCTGCGACGGGATGTAGCGCTCCGAGTGAGGAGCATCCTTGACGTCGGCAGTGAGTACGGAACCATCGGGCAACAGAGTCCAGCCCTCTTCGGCGTTGAAATCGCGCTTGCCGGTGTTGTTCAGTTCGGTCCAGACCAGCGTTTTGGGGTCGAGGACGGCGATGTTGCGGTTCAATTTCTTGCCGAGAAGGTAGGTGCCATCGGGCAGAACGGCCGAGGGCGAATCGCCGATGTAATCCCAACCTGCCGGCGGAGCGACAGAAGTCCAGGTATTGGCGATGGGATCGTAGATCGCGCCTTTGTCGGTGAGGGCAAAATTCCCGGCCTCATATTCCCCACCTTCAATGATGACGCGGCCGTCGGCCAACACAGCCGAGGCGAATGCGTCCGGGAGATAACCAGAGGGAAGACTGGCGATCTGTGACCAGGTTCCGTTGACGTAGCTTCCAGACTTGTTGGGCGTCAGCTTCCACCAGTCGGAAAGATTGTTGCCCTGGAAGATGACAGTCCCGTCAGTCAACAGGAAACCGATGCCGGCGCCATCGGGCGGTTGGTTCTTGAGAGGAGTTTCCGTCTGCGCGACAGATAGCATGGAGACGGTGAGAAGTGTGACGACGAGCAGAAGAGACAATTTCGACAAGACATCCCCCTTATTTTTTCGACCGCAAGTGACCCGCAAGCCACGCCGCCGCAAACGGATCCTGGAAAATTTTTTGTCTGAGCTTTCGTCTGAACCCGGCCTGGGAAGCCTGACTGGAGAGACGAGCGGTCTACGATGTTAGCACAGGGGAGTAGCAGGAAAACAAGTGTGCAAATGTTTTACCTTCGGAAGCTTACCCACGAGTCGGGAGTGGTTTGCGGGCCGTCAGTTCCTGTGGCCGGTAGTAGATTGATGTGTCCGCGGAGGTTTTCCCATGCGGCATGGTTGAGGGCGGGATCGGCGCTGACCAGATCGCGAATCATGTCCCAGGCGGCCAGGTTGAGCGCGCCTTCCGGGGGAAGGCCCATGGCGAGCGAGACGCAGCACTGCGGGCAGAAGGACATACGTTGCGCGGAGGATTTTTGGCGCGGTCTGACTCCGACGGTTTGCGCAAACATGTAGACGGCGACAGATTTGTCGCCGGTTTCGATCTGGCGCTTACAACGAAGACAGAAAAAATTTTCCAATCATCCCTCTCGCGTTAGTCAGGAGTCGACTGAATGATTAGTACTGTGGAATACCGAGCGGCGGCCAGCAAGTATGCAGGAAGATTCCTGAGATTCGGGGAGTTTGGAATCAGGGAGACCAGGGATCGATCAGGGGAACGGTGAGGTCGGTGAAGTGGACGGTGTTTCGGGTCGCAAGGGCCGCGTTTTGGGCCAGAGCGATGCCGGCGATCATGGTGTCGCGCAGTTCGACCGGCCGGCCGGCGCGCTGACGGTTCGCCATCAACGTGCTGGCGTGGTCGGCGGCAGGTGCGTCGAAGGGAAGGACGCGGTTAGCGATGCGGTCGAGAATGATCCGGAATGCGCCGAGGAGCGCGGTTCGGCGTTTGCCGAGGGGTAGAATTTGCAGGCCGTATTGGATTTCGAGGCTGGTGACGGACGTTGTCCACAGGGAACTGCGCGGCTGACGGTCGAGCCATGCGACTACACGCGGGTCAGGGAATTCGCGCATGATAGCGGAAATGACGTTCGTGTCGAGGATGATCATTCGTCGAACGACGGAGGTTTGATTTCGTGACCACGGAGTTCGGGAATATCGCGCTTAAGACCGATCCCCTTGAAAAGGGCGGCGAGCTCGGTTCCCAGGCCGAGATTCGGCGCTTCCTGGTCGCGGCTGACGGCTTCGCGCAAAATATTTCGGACCTCTTCTTCCATGCTGCGGCCGTTTCGGCGGGCGCGGCGCTGCAGGCGCGACTTCACCAGGTTTTCGAGATTGCGGACGACGAATTGGGCCAAGGGTTCCTATCCGTTATATGATATCACGATATCATATTAGTGTGATTGCGTCAAACCTTTCGCGGAACCAAGCTTGGCTCTACCCAACGCCGTCCGGTTGTGCAATCTTCTCGATGTACAAATGCGCGAACCTTATTTGCTGCCCGTTTCTTCGACCCCACCAGCCAAGTTTTTCCGTCTTTCTGATCTGAGGAAACTGCGGCGGTGCGAGCAGGTGGCGGCGGTGTGTTATCGCAGAGGGAAGCGCGGCATCGAGTTTCTGCTGGTCGAGACCGATAAAGGCCGCTGGACGTTCCCCAAAGGCAGCGCCGAGCCCGGATTAACGCACGCCCAGGCAGCCGCGCTCGAGGCCTACGAAGAAGCGGGCGTGGTGGACGGGCGCATGGAAGAGGTTGCCTTCACCAGTTACACGCGCAAGGAAGGCAAGATGCGATCGGTGGCCCATGCGGCTCTGGTGCATGCGCATCTCTGCGAGGTTCTGAAACTCGATCCGCCGTTGGAGTTCAAACGCAACCCAACCTGGTTTACGGCCGAGCAGGCGAAGTTACGGCTGCGCGAAAATCGCAAGCCGGGCGCCGGAAGCGCGCTGGCACAAGTCATTGCGGGTGCAGTGAGCCGGATCCGATCAATTACGGTGTAGGGAAGCACGGCCGCAACGGCTCTTTGGGCAGTAAAATGGGCCGTCAACCAAGAAGCGGTGACAGTCCTTGGCTACCGGCCCATTCGATCCTGAATTGGATCGGAGGTGATACTTCTATGCTAGACCCGGGCAGGCCAATGTCAAGGATTTTTCTAGACATTTATTAAGTTTCATGAGCTTGCAAGCTGGTTGCCAAAGGGCCGATTTTCGCCTCCCGCGTTGACACTAATCCCTTCCGGGTGTTAGGTTTATTGGTTTCACAGTCCTAAGTTAGCCGGCTCTAATAATCGCACAATGCAAGAAATACTCGGTCAGTTAAGGGATTTACTGCTCGGATCGATCCCGACCATCATCTTGGTGACACTTTTGTACGTGGCATACAAGGTGTTGGTGCACGCGCCGTTGACGCGGGTGCTTGACGAACGGCACAGCAAGACCGAGGGTGCGATTGAGAAAGCCAAGGCGGATATTGCGTCGGCTGAAGCCCGCACCGCCGAGTACGAGCAACGTCTGCGCGAAGCCCGGGTTGCGGTTTTCAAGGGTCAGGAAGCAAAACGGCAACAGGCTCTAGACGCCCGCGCCGCGGCAGCGGCGAATGCACGCGCCAAAGCGCAGGCGCAAATTCAAAGCGCGCGCGAAGCCATTGAGAAGGACAAAACCTCGGCGCAGGAAACTCTGCAACAGGAGGCGCAACGGCTGGCGTCAGAGATTATTCGCATCGTGCTGCGGCCGGGACAAGTCCCGGCAGGCGGTGCGCAGTGAGTTTTTCCCAGGGGAAATCTTGCTGGTTGTTTTTGAGCTTGGTGGTTTTTGCGGGTTGCCTTCTGGCGCCACAATCATCTGCAGCGTCGATTGATCGGAGTTTCCAGTCTCCGACGCGGCAGTTGAGCGCTGCCCTGGCCAAAGAGTCGAGAGAAGCCGCGGGTGAAGACGATAGCGACCAGTTCAAACATTCCGCTTCGGTGCAGTGGGTGTCGTCGGTAACCGGTCTGAGCATTGAGCGCTCGTACCAGGTTTGCGTGCTTCTGAACTTCCTGGTCGTCGCGGCCATTCTTTTCTGGGCCTTGAGAAAAACCCTGCCGGTTGCGTTCCGCAAACGAACGGACATGATTCAGGCTGCGATGGAAGAAGCCCGCAAAGCCAGTGTGGAAGCCAACCGGCGATTGGGCGATATTGAGACCCGACTTTCAAAGTTGGATGTTGAGATCGGGCAAATGCGCGCGACGGCGGACAGAGAATCGGCCGAGGAAGAAAAGAACATCAAAGCTGCGGCAGAGGAAGATGCGCGCAAGATCGTGGAATCGGCGGAGCACG
Organism: Terriglobales bacterium; assembly: GCA_036392935.1. Lineage (GTDB taxonomy): Bacteria > Acidobacteriota > Terriglobia > Terriglobales > Acidobacteriaceae > DASVWZ01. Next base: position 24,834 of record DASVWZ010000039.1, read on the forward strand.
AAATCGCTGCGGCGGCGAAAGCGGCGAGGCGCGAGTTGAAATCCTACGCCGCTGATCTGGCGGTCGCATTGGCGGGCAAGCAAATTCACGTCGATCCCAACACCGACCATGCGCTGGTGACCGGCTTTGCCAAGCAACTTTCCGGCAACGGTGGCGAGCAGAAAGGCAGAAACTAAGCGTGGCTTCCGTGACCAATACTTATGCGCGGGCGCTGGCCGATGTGCTTATGGACACCAAGGCGGACGCAGCCAAAGCTTTGCAGGAAGCGCAAGGTCTTAGCCAACTCGTGGCCGGAAACAAGACTCTGCGCGAAGTATGGGAAGCACCATCGATCACTGCCGAGCAAAAGCGCGCCGTGCTCGACGCGATCGTGAAAGAGGAAGGCATTTCGCGTCCGGTGCGGAACTTTATCGCCGTGCTGATTGACCATCGGAGGATCAATTTTCTGGCTCCGATCGTCAAGCAGTTGGAAGTCGAATTGAACCAGCGCCTGGGTTTTGTGGAAGCCGACATTCGCTCCGCCCGCGAATTGACCGAGCAGGAACGCCGCGGGCTGGAGAGCGATCTGAACGGACTGACTGGGAAGAAAATCCGCGCCAAGTATTCACGTGACACATTGGTGTTGGGCGGGGCGGTGGTGCAGATCGGCAGCACGATTTACGATGGCTCGGTCAAAGGCCAGTTGGAACGGCTACGGGCGGAGCTGGCTGGAGCGTAGGGCGGTCGGGCTCGACGCACGCAGAGAATTTATAAAACCGGGTGTTGGCCTGGTCGTAAAAGGCCGGCAGCCAGAAGCTAAGAGCAGAACCTATGGCACAAATAAAAGCGGACGAGATCACACAACTGATCCGGCAGCAGATTGAAAATTACGAAACCAAGATTGCAGTCGACGAAATCGGCACGATTTTGACCTTGGGCGACGGAATTGCGCGCGTCTACGGCCTGGACAAAGTGATGGCGGGAGAACTGCTCGAGTTTCCCCACGGCGTTGCCGGACTTGCCATGAACCTGGAAGAAGATCAGGTGGGCGTGGTGCTGCTGGGCGAGTACACCGAACTTCGCGAGGGCGACGAGGTCAAACGCACGGGCCGCATCATGAGCGTGCCGGTGGGCGATGCCATGATTGGCCGCGTGGTCAACTCGCTCGGCGAGCCGATCGACGACAAAGGACCGATTGCGACTGAGCAGTTCATTGCACTGGAGCGGCTCGCCCCCGGCGTCATTGACCGCCAACCGGTACGCGAGCCGATGGCGACGGGCCTTAAAGCTATCGACAGCATGATCCCGATTGGCCGCGGCCAACGCGAGCTGATCATCGGCGACCGCCAGACCGGCAAGACCGCGGTTGCGATCGACACCATCATCAACAACAAAGGCAACGATCTTATTTGTATCTACTGCGCGATCGGGCAGAAGCGTTCGTCGATTGCGCAGGTGGTGAAGCTGCTCTCCGACTACGGCGCCATGGATTACACCATTGTGGTTGCCGCGTCCGCTTCCGAACCGGCGCCCATGCAGTACATTGCGCCCTACGCGGCTTGCGCTATGGGCGAGTATTTCCGCGACACCAAGAGGCACGCGCTGGTGATTTACGACGATTTGTCGAAGCATGCGGCGTCGTATCGTGAGATCTCGCTGCTGTTGCGGCGTCCGCCGGGACGCGAGGCGTATCCTGGTGACGTTTTTTATCTCCACTCACGGTTGCTGGAACGCGCGGCGAAGTTAAGCGACAAGAACGGTGGCGGATCGCTGACCGCGCTGCCCATCATCGAAACTCAGGCCGGCGACGTCTCGGCGTACATCCCGACGAATGTGATTTCGATTACCGACGGGCAGATTTATCTGGAAACCGATCTGTTTAACCAGGGCATAAGGCCGGCGGTCAACGTTGGATTGTCGGTGAGCCGCGTGGGCGGCAGCGCGCAGATCAAAGCCATGCGCCAGGTGGCCGGCAGCTTGAAGCTCGATCTGGCGCAGTTCCGCGAACTGGCGGCGTTTGCGCAGTTCGGCAGCGATCTGGATAAAGCCACGCAGGCGCAGCTCAATCGCGGCCAGCGGTTGGTGGAAGTGCTGAAGCAGAAGCAGTTTTCTCCGCTGCCATTTTCGAAGCAGATTCTGATCATCTTTGCCGGCACCACCGGACTGCTCGACGATCTTCAAGTTGGCCAGGTGCTCGATTTCGAAACCGAGCTTTACAAATTCGTGGACACAACCAATCCGGGCCTGCTCCGTACCATCATGGAGAAAAAAGTTCTGGACGATGGTTTGAAGGCTGAGATGACGAAACTGATCAAGGAAGCCAAAGAACAGTTCGTGGCGCAGCAGCAGACGGTGGCGAAGTAGCCGTAGAGACGTAGCTTGCTACGTCTATTGTCTTTTGTGTGTAGGCAAAGCGAGACGTAACAAGTTACGTCTCTACGAAACCATGGCAAACATTCTCGACATTCGGCGGCGTATTCGCAGCGTTACCAACACGCGGCAGATCACCAAGGCCATGAAGATGGTCTCGGCGGCAAAGTTGCGCCGTGCGCAGGAGCGCGCGCTGGCGGCGCGACCGTATGCGCAGATGTTGAGCAACGTGCTGAAATCGCTGGTCTCACGGGCGGAGATTTACGATCCGGAAACCGGAGAGCCGAAGCATCCGTTGCTGGCCAAGCGTCCGGAGAAGAACATTTTTCTGATCGTAGTCACTGGCGACAAAGGTCTGGCCGGCGCGTTCAACACCAACATTCTGAAAGCCGCCACGAAATTCCTAGCCACCGAGTCGGGGAAAAATATCGAGATTGAGGCCGTGGGCCGCAAAGGACGCGATTTTCTGAAGCGGCGTTTTGGCGCGGCCAAGCCACGCGGCCAGGACGCTCATGAATCGCCGCGAACGGCGCTGGTGGGCGAGATGGTCGGCGTTCTCAACAAAGTCGAATACTCCATGGCTTCGGAACTCGCTCAGGAAGTGATCGATCGCTACTCGCGCGAGGAAATCGACGCGGTGTATCTGATCTTCAACGAGTTCAAGTCGATGATCGCCCAGCGGTTGGTGGTGGAAAAAATATTGCCGATTGAGCACGTGGGCGAGGCCGAGACCACGACGTTGGAGGGCAGATCAACAGAAGATCTGAAAAAGTCACTGGAAGCGGCGAAGGGAACCGGTGTGAAGCTGCGGGCGCCCGATACTCGCGAAATTGACGCAGAAGCAGCGAAGTTCGCGACTGCACAGGTCGACTACATTTATGAGCAACCGGCGGATGAACTGTTCCGGTCGTTGTTGCCGAAGTATGTCGCCATTCAGATTTTTCATTCGTTGCTGGAGTCGGTCGCGGCGGAACACGCCGCGCGTATGACTGCGATGGAAGCAGCCACGAATAACGCAACTGACATGATCGATTCGCTGACGCTGGTGATGAATCGCGCCCGCCAGGCGAAGATCACGAAAGAGATCATCGAAATTGTAAGTGGAGCAGCAGCAGCGCAGTAATGCAGCTATTGGCTATTAGCTTTTGGCCTTTAGCTTGTGCGAATCGAATTCTTAGTGAGGGTTAAAGCCAAAGGCCAAGAGTTTATTTATGCCAGAAAACATTGGACACGTCATACAAGTCGCAGGTCCCGCCGTGGACGTTCAATTTGAAGAAGCCAAGATGCCGCCGATTTATGAGGCATTACGCGTGGTCAGCGACGGATTCAAAGTCCCTGTGCCGATCAAAGTGATTCTCGAAGTGCAGCAGCACTTGGGTGAAGGTCGCGTGCGCTGCGTTGCTATGGAGCCAACCGACGGTATGGTGCGTGGGATGAAAGCCATCGACCTGGGCGGGCCCATCTCGGTACCCGTAGGCCGCGGCACACTCGGCCGCGTGATGAATGTGATTGGCGAACCGGTCGATCAGCTTGGCCCGATCCAGTTCACCGAGCGCGATCCGATTCATCGCCAGGCGCCGGCATTCGACGAGCAGGCGACCACCGCGGAAATGTTTGAGACCGGCGTCAAGGTCATTGATTTGATCCAGCCGTTTTTGAAAGGTGGAAAGATCGGATTGTTCGGTGGCGCGGGCGTCGGCAAAACCGTCGTCATCATGGAGCTCATCAACAACGTCGCCAAGCAGCACGGCGGTTTTTCGGTTTTTGCTGGAGTAGGCGAGCGCACCCGCGAGGGCAACGATCTTTGGCTGGAAATGTCGGAGTCAGGTGTGATCAAGCCCGGCGATCCGGAACACTCAAAAGCAGCATTGATCTACGGCCAGATGACGGAACCGCCAGGAGCGCGTTTGCGGGTGGCGCTGACCGGACTGACGGTAGCGGAATTCTTCCGCGACAAAGAAGGCGCGGATACGCTGCTCTTTATCGATAATATTTTCCGGTTCACACAAGCGGGGTCGGAAGTTTCCGCGCTGCTCGGCCGCATGCCCAGTGCCGTAGGGTATCAACCGAACCTGGCGACAGAGATGGGTGAGCTGCAGGAACGAATCACTTCCACCAAGAAAGGTTCGGTCACGTCCGTGCAGGCGATTTACGTTCCCGCCGACGATTTGACCGATCCCGCGCCGGCCACGACGTTCGCTCACCTGGACGCAACCACGGTGCTTTCGCGCGCGTTGACCGAAATCGGAATTTATCCGGCAGTTGATCCGCTGGCTTCGACGTCGCGTATTCTCGATCCGCGCATCGTTGGCCAGGAACATTACGATGTGGCGCAGGCGGTGAAGAAAACGCTGCAGACTTATAAAGACCTGCAGGACATCATCGCGATTCTCGGTATCGACGAACTCAGTGAAGATCAGAAACTCACTGTGGCGCGTGCCCGTAAAATCCAGCGCTTCCTTTCGCAGCCGTTCCACGTGGCCGAGCAGTTCACCGGAGCTCCGGGCCGTTACGTAAAGGTTGCCGATACGGTCAAAGGCTTCAAAGAGATCGTCGAAGGAAAGTATGACGATCTTCCGGAGCAGGCTTTCTATATGAAAGGGACGATTGAGGAAGTGAAGGAAGCTGCTGAAAAGTTGAAGGCGGCTGCATAGCCGAAGCAATATGGCCGAAACCTTCGAACTCGAAATTGTGACGCCGGAGAAAATCGTGGCGCGCGTGCCGGCGGAGGAAGCTCAGATTCCGGGCAAAGACGGATATCTCGGGGTCCTGCCGGGCCACGCCCCGCTGATCACTGAACTCGGCGTTGGCGAAATTTCATATCGCAGCGGTGGTTCCACCCATCACTTGTCAGTCGCGTGGGGATTCGCGGAAGTTCTTCCCGACAAAGTCACAATCCTGGCAGAAACCTGCGAGCGTTCGAGTGAAATCGATGTCACCCGCGCGGAATCTGCCAAGCAGCGCGCAGAACAAAAGTTAAGCAGCGGCAGCCCCGAGGTCGATTACAAGAAGGCCGCTGCTGACCTTCAGCGGGCGGAGACACGGATCGAAGTTGCGCAAAAGGGCAAGTAGGCCCCTTACACAAAGTTGCTTTCTGGCGAAAGCGGACTTAGACGATTCGTTTCACATCCCAGCATTTTGGCGCGCGGCGATTAGCGCCTGACCCAGGCTCAACCCACCATCTCCGGCCGGCACCTCGCGATGAGTGTAGACCTCGAACTCTCTGTCCAATAATTTGGCTTCGAACCGCTGCGCCAGATAAACATTGTGAAACGTCCCGCCGCTGAGGCAAACGCGGTTCAGTCCGTGATTCCCGCGCAGAGCAACTGCGATTTTCACGAATACGTTGATAAGGCCATTATGAAAACGGCGGGCGATTGCGCCAGCGCTTTCGTCGCGTTGTAGATCGTTCAGGATCGCCTCGAACATTGGTCGCGAATGGATGATCCACGATTCACCACTCTGGTCGAGGTCGAGCGGATAACTGTCGTCGCCGCTCCCATCGATGGCAAACTCCAACTCAATCGCGGCTTGGGCCTCGTAGTTCACGCGGCCGCGAATGCCGATCAGCGCAGCCACGGCGTCGAACAATCGCCCGCAACTTGAGGTCAATGGGGAGTTGATATCATTCTTGATCATTTGAAGAATAATTTCGGTTTTTTGCCGGTCCAGATGCTGGACGAATGGGACCGGGAGATTCAGAAACTCGCGTCCAAAACTGTGGAAGAGATAACTGACTGCCATGCGCCAAGGTTCGCGGATGGCCGCGGCGCCGCCGGGGAGGGGAATGTATTCAAGATGCGCTACGCGCTCGAAGCCGGAGTAGTCTGCGATGAGAACTTCACCGCCCCAGATATGTTTGTCCGTACCATAGCCAGTGCCATCGAGCGCGAAGCCGATTACGCGTTCGTCGAGGTGGTTCTCCGCCATACAACTCGCAATGTGCGCGTGGTGGTGTTGCACCCCAACCAGTCGGCGTCCGCCCTGCTGCAGCGCCCAGCGCGTGCAGAAGTAATCGGGATGCAGATCGCAGGCGACGATTTCCGGCTCGATTTCGAGGATTCTTTCGAGGTGTTCGACCGCTTCGGCAAAAAACTTATAACCTTCGCCATTTTCCAGATCTCCCACGTGTTGACTCAGGAAAGCGTGCTTGCCCTTCGTCAAACAAATCGTGTTCTTCAATTCTCCGCCCACAGCCAGGACCGAGGGCTGCTCATCTTTCAGAAAAACCGGCACTGGAACAAACCCGCGCGATCGCCGCAACTGCCGTGTCACGCCATTCGCGACGCGAACAACAGAATCGTCGCAGCGCAATAAAATATCCCGATTGTGAATTAAAAAATAATCCGCGAGGTTTTGCAAGCGCGCCAGGGCCTCATCATTGGCGATGGCGATGGGTTCTTCGCTCAAATTGCCGCTCGTCATAACTAGGGCAGGGAAGTTTCCCTCCCGCAGGATCAAATAATGCAGGGGCGTATATGGCAGGAATACACCCAGAAAAGCATTGAATGGTGCGACCGCATCGACCACTGGGCTGTCCGCGTTTTTGGGCAAAAGAACGATGGGCCGCTGAATGGAGTGCAGAGCCTCAAGTCCAGCGTCGTCAACTTCGCAGACGCGTCGTGCAGCCTCGATGTCTGGCACCATCACAGCAAACGGCTTCTCCACGCGGCGTTTGCGTTCGCGCAGCAGGCCGACGGCATCGGCATTGGTTGCGTCGGCAGCGAGGTGAAATCCGCCAAGGCCCTTGATCGCAACGATCGAACCTGCGCGCAGCAATCGAATGACCTCAGCGATCGGATCGCGGCCGTTGATCTTCTTGCCTGACCGATCCAGCAGCTCGACCCGCGGGCCGCAAGCCCAGCAGGCATTGGGCTGCGCGTGAAAACGCCGATTCAGCGGATCGTCATATTCGGCCTGGCACTGCGGACACATCGGAAACGTTGCCATCGACGTGAACGGCCGATCGTAGGGAATATCGCGGACGATGGTGAACCGCGGCCCGCAGTTGGTGCAGTTGATGAACGGATATCGAAAACGCCGGTCTGAAGGGTCGAACATTTCGCGCAGGCAATCAGGGCAGATCGCCACGTCCGGCGAAATTAAAGTGCGGACTGCTTCACCGCCATGACTGTGAATAATGCGGAATTCCTTGTCGCCATTGCAGGGAAGTTCGCGCGACTCAATCCCGATGATGCGCGAGAGCGGTGGCGCTTCGGCAGGCAGGCGGTCGAGGAAATCGCCTACGACTTCAGAAGCACCTTGAATCTCGATGGTCACGCCGGCTGAGGTGTTGCTAACCGTGCCCGTCAAACCGCGCGAAGTGGCGAGGCGATAGATGTACGGACGGAAGCCGACGCCCTGAACGATCCCCGCAACCTCGATCTGGCGGCGAACTTCCATTTCAACTCACAGCTTCTGGGATCAGCTTCGCAGTACGCCGGCGCTGGGCCAGCCAGGTTAGCCACTCGTCCAGTCCGTCGCGCTTCAGGGAGGATACTTTTACGATCTCGATCTCCGGATGAATGCGGCGCGCATTGTCGGCTGCGGCGTCGATATCGAACGGAACATAGGGGAGCAGATCGATTTTGTTGAGCACCAGCAGATCGGATTTAAAGAAGATGGAAGGATACTTGAGCGGCTTGTCCTCACCTTCCGCCACGCTCAGCACTACGACCTTGGCAGCTTCGCCGAGATCGTAGCTCGATGGACAAACCAGGTTGCCGATATTCTCGATGAGCAAAAGGTCGAGATCTTCCAGTCGCCAGTCGGCGAGATGGCGCTCGATCATCCTGGCGTCCAGATGGCAAGTGCCACCAGTGGTGATCTGTTTTACGGGAAATCCGAAGCGGCGAAGACGGTTGGCATCGTTCTCCGTCTGGATATCACCCGTGAGCACGGCCACGCGTTCGGTAGGTTCGAAGCTCTCCAAGGTTCGTTCGAGCAGGCTGGTCTTGCCCGAGCCCGGCGAGCTGATGAGATTTAGGCAATAGATTCCATTGGCCTGAAACTTGGCCCGTAGTTCGCCTGCCAGGCGGTCGTTCTCACTCAGCACTTTTTTCTCAAGCGGTACGCGTTCCATATTCCTCCACCTCCAGGTACGCCAGTTCGAGTTCATCTCCGCTGATGCATTCGGTTTCCAGACTGGCGCATTGCGGGCACCGAAAATCGTAATCTTCTATACCAAACTCATGGCTGCAACCTTTGCAACGATGCCGCCGCGGGCAAAATTCGATCTCCAGCCGTAAGCCCTCGAACTCGGTCTCGTGTGTGATCGCCTCAAAACAAAAACGCAACGAATCCTGATCGATGGCGGCGAGTTCACCGACGCGCACCCCAACCACAGACGGCCGTGTTCCCGGATGACGATCGGTTTCCGCCTTCACCGCTTCCAGCACCGAGCTTGCAATCCCCAGTTCGTGCATAGTCTCAACAAATCCTTGGCAGCTGATCGGCCGACAGCATATCGACGATTCTGGTCGTGCCCAGCGGCGTTCGCATCAGCACCGTCCCCCGGTTTTCTTCCGTAACCGTTCCGATCAGTTGCGCCTCGCGTCCCAGCGGATGTTGGCGCATCGCGTGCAATATGTCATCCGCCGCCTGCGGCGCGACAATCGCGATCAGCTTGCCTTCATTCGCTACGTAGAGCGGATCCAATCCCAGCAATTCGCAAGCACCGCGAACTTCTTCGCGAATCGGAATCGTTGTTTCGTCGAGTTCCATTCCAACGCGCGACTGCTCGGCAATTTCGTTCAAAGTGCTCGAAATGCCCCCGCGTGTGGGATCGCGCATACAGCGAATCTCCCGCGAAACGTGCAGCATGTTCGCCACCAGGCCGTGCAGCGCTGCGCTGTCACTCTGGATCGTAGTTTCGAACTCAAGTCCTTCCCGCTGGGCCAGAATGGCAATTCCGTGGTCGCCGATCGGGCCGCTGAGAATAACTTTGTCTCCCGGCCGCGCCTGGTTCGCTGAAAGCTGCAATCCTTGCGGCACCAGGCCAATTCCGGTGGTGTTGATGAATACCCCGTCGCCCTTGCCTTTTTCGACGACTTTCGTATCGCCGGTGATGACTTGTACTCCGGCATTTTCTGCGGCACGATGCAGAGAACCCACAATTCGGCGCAACTCCTCGACGGAAAATCCCTCTTCGATAATGAACGCTGTGCTGATAAACAGCGGCTGCGCGCCGCCCATCGCCAGATCGTTGACGGTGCCGTGAACCGCCAGCGAGCCAATGTCACCGCCGGGGAAGAATAATGGCTTCACCACGAACGAATCTGTCGTCATCGCCAGGCGACTGTTGCCGATGTCAAAAATCGCCTGATCATCCAGGCGATCGAGGACAGGATTCTTCAAAGCCGGCAGAAAAACGTCGCGCAGCAATTCTGCGCTCAGCTTGCCGCCGCTGCCGTGGCCAAGCAGGATGGTATCTTTCGCTGGCAGCGGCGCCGGGCAACTGAATTCGACGATGGTCTTACTTGGTGGCAATCGCTTCTCCTTTGGTTACCGCGTGGCGGCGATAGCGGTAATAGGCAGCGCAGGCGCCCTCTGACGAAACCATCGGCGCACCCAGGGGATTCTCTGGCGTGCAGCGCATACCGAACGCCGCGCAGTCCGGTGGTTTTTTCAGTCCCTGCAATACTTGCGCGCTGATGCACTCGGCAGGTTCTTCCACCGAAATATCTTCCATTTCGAACACGCGATTGGCATCGTACGCTGCATATTCATCGCGCAAGCGCAAACCGCTCGCCGGAATCATTCCGATCCCGCGCCACTTCTGGTCGGCGATCTCAAACACATCCTGCATGATCTGTTGAGCGGGAACATTCCCGGCGTAGCCGACCGAGCGCACGTACTGATTTTCCAGCCTGGCCTCGCCGGCTTCGAGTTGCTTCACCAGCATGAGCACGGCTTCCAGCAAATCGAGGGGTTCGAAGCCGCCCACCACGATCGGCACATGAAAATCCCGTACCAGCGATTCGTATTCGCCGCACCCCATGATCGTGCAGACGTGCCCGGGTGCAATGAACGCCTGCACGCGATTGGTTTCTGAAACCATCAGTGCACGAATCGCCGGCGGAACGAGAACGTGCGAAACCAGCATAGAAAAGTTAATCAGCCCTTCGCGCTTCGCCTGCCACGCGGCCATTGCGTTCGCCGGAGCGGTAGTCTCAAAGCCGATGGCAAGAAAAATAACTTTCCGATCCCGATTCGCGCGCGCAATCTTCACTGCTTCCATCGGCGAATACGCGACCCGAACATCGGCTCCCAGCGCCTTCGCGCGGAATAAATCCGACTGCGACCCCGGCACACGCAACATATCGCCGTAGGAAACCAGCGTCACGTCCGGCCGCATGGCGAGCTTGATGGCTTTATCGATGGTTTCCAGCGGGGTAACGCAGACCGGGCAGCCCGGACCATGAACGAGCTCCAGGCCACGCGGAAGCAACTCATCGATCCCGTAAAGCATGATGGTGTGAGTCTGCCCACCGCAGATTTCCATCATCACCCACGGACGCGTCGTGCACCGCTCGATTTCGGCAACCAGCGCCTTAGCCAGCTTCGCGTCGCGATATTCGTCGATATACTTCATTTCTGCGCGGGCCTCGTACCCGTAGAAACGACCGTCTCATCTTCGGCTGGCCCCAGTTCCTCTTGCAGCGCGCCGAGCGCTTCCAAAGCATTGTAGGTGCGCTCGGCCTCCTCGGCATCGATTTTGCTGATGGCAAATCCCACATGCACCAGCACGTAGTCGCTCAGGTTCGCCTCGGGCACAAACTGCAGCGAGACCTGGCGCACGATGCCGCCAAACTGCACCCGCGCCGCGCGAAGCCCCGCTGCTTCCTGAATTTCAATGATTTTGCCGGGAATTGCCAGGCACACGGTTTGCGTCCTCCACACCTAATGTACCGCCAGGCATGTTACAGCCGACTGTGACGGACCTCACACCTGGGAGTGATTTATATCGCGCGGAATCAGCCGAGCTGCGGCAAAAGGGAAGAGGATCCCAAGAGAAAAATGGCTCCCACAATCAGGCTATATGCGGCAGTCAAAGCAGTTACAGCATATTGCACGCGGGGAGCGCGCATGCTGACGCCGAATAAACCGGTTGCAGACGCGGTCATGAGCGTATTCATCACCAGCAAGCCGATCAGAAACATTCCCAGGCCAAGAAAGCCTTTGCCCACCCCGCCGAGGTTCGCCGCCAGTAGAAAAATCAGCAACTGGCTTGGAGTTTCGGCGCCCAGGCCGTGAACGACGCCAATGCCGAACACCGACTTCCGGTCATAGTTCCAGTTCACACTTTGCGGCTTGGGAACGTCGTGATTGTGCAAATGAATCTTCGCCTTCCAGTGCAGCCATTTCGCCGCGTTGGCGAGGATGACGAACCGGCTTCGTGGCGCGGGCGATCCCTTGACTAGCGATCCCAGAACATAGACGCCCAAAAAAAGCAGCGTGGCCCCGACCAGGCGTTCCGCGATGCGGTCAATGCGGGCCGGCAACGATAGCTGAAAAAAAATTACCGCGCTGCCTAGGACGGCGACTGTGAGCGCGTGTCCCAAGGCGTAAAGCAGGCCGAGCTGCATGGCTCGCTTGGGGTTCTCCTGGATACTAGTAATGTCTGTGATGGCGGCGATGTGGTCGTAATCAAAGCCGTGGCGGAAACCGAGGACGGCTGCCGAAAACAGCGCGAGTTGAAGATTGGGCGAAGACATTCCAGCTCGGCCACGGCCATCGACAAGCCGCCGGCGTTGCTCGGTTGATTTTACACGGAACGCTTTGATTGGCTGAAACAGCCGGAAGCTACTCGGGGCCTTTTGCCGGCATCGGCAGCCCCAGTTCCGTCATGACCATCTGCAAGTCTTTCCAGGTTTCTTTTTTCTGCCGCGGATCGCGCAGCAGAAACGCTGGATGATAAGTCACCGCGAGGCGCGTGCCGCGAAAGTCATACCAGTGGCCGCGCAGCTCGGCCATCGAGGCGTTGATCGCAAGCAGAGTCTTGGCCGCAACCGCCCCCAGTGCCACAATCACTTTCGGCTGAATCACCGCAATCTGCCGCATAAGGAACGGCGAGCAGGTTTCGCATTCGTCGCGCTCGGGCGTGCGGTTGCTCGGCGGACGGCACTTGATGATGTTGGCGATGTAAACATCCTCGCGCCGCAAGCCCATGGCCTTGATCATGTTGTTGAGCAGCTGCCCGGCGCGCCCGACGAACGGTTCGCCCCGCTCGTCTTCATCCGCGCCTGGCGCTTCGCCAATGAACATCAATTCGGCCTTGGGATTGCCGACGCCGAAGACGATCTGCTTGCGACCCTGCTTGTGCAGCCGGCAGCGCGTGCAATCGCCGAGATCCTCGCGGATGAGCCTCAGCGCTTTCGTCGGATCGGCAACTTTGCTCTCCGGTTTCGCAACGACGAACAACTCTTCTTTGTCGTCTACGGCTGTTGCAGCTTTAGCAGTGCGTGACATTTCTTCTCGCAGTTCTGGCTGGGATGGGATGGTTAACTCTGTGGCCGGCTCGGAGTCGCGTGGATTCGGCTCACGAAAATAGAAGTCATAGATGCCGAGCTCACGACAGAAACGGATTCGTTCCGAAAGGGCAGCTTTCAGTTGGGGATCGAGAGAGCCAGGCACGTTGGGTAGAGGTTACCAGAAAAGTGTGTGAAGGCGCGGCCAATCGTTCAGAGTGCTGCGGTCAATTCCTGTCGCAGTCTCTCGACCGGTTCCGTGTAACCCCGCTTCCAGTTCTGAAAGGGACCGTAGAACCGAAAGATCTTCGCGCGGCTGAATGGCCTGAACAAGATCACCAACGGATTGTACTCTCGGCCAGCGCCAAACGAGAAGAAAACCTTATGTGATAAAGAGCGCTTGCGCCACCTCTTGCGTTCAGACCAGTTCAAAATAATTGCTCGCTCCTCCACCAACGGAATCACATGATCGACCATATACTCGCGCCAGATCGTACTGTCCGAATAGACAACGAGAATGTCTTTTCCTTTAGGGAGCCATAGCGACCATACCAGTAGATACAGCGTGAACCGATGTAGCCAGAACATGACGAGGGCCAGCAAGCCAAGCGGAATTATCAGGGGCATCAGGACCGCAAATAAAATTCCTGTCCGGATCTTCCGAGGAAGCGATTCTTTCTCGCGGCTCATGCGATACCACCCTCAACTCTTTAACACTGGCCTGTGCTCCCGCAACTTGGTTACCTCATCCAGCACCCTTTGCGCCACTTCCCACTTTGTCGTCTCTGGCACTTCGACGACTTCGCTTTGGCTGATGATCGTGACCGCATTGCGGTCGGAATCGAAACCAACCCCCTCGCGCGAGACGTCGTTGACTACGATCGCATCCAGCGATTTCGCCGCCAGCTTCTTGCGGGCATTTTCGAGGACATTCTGAGTTTCCGCGGCGAACCCAATCACGATCTGCGATTTCTTCTGCCGCCCAATCTCCGCCAGAATATCGGCGGTTGGCTCCAGTTCCAAACTCAGCGGTCCGGTACGTTTGATTTTTTGAGCAGCGGCTTCTTTCGGTCGATAATCCGCAACTGCCGCAGTCATAATCACAATCGTCGCCTGCGGCAATCTCTCGAACACCGCTTGCCGCATCTGCTCGGCAGTCTCCACTTGCGTCACGCTTGCCGCCGCCGGGGGCTTAATCGCGGTTGGCCCCGTGATCAGCAGAACCTGCGCTCCACGGCGCAGCGCAGCTTCCGCTATGGCATATCCCATACGCCCGCTCGACCGGTTCGTCAAATACCGCACCGGATCGATCTTTTCCCGTGTCGGCCCGGCCGTAACGAGAATCGTTTCTCCGGACAGATCCTGCGACGCGCCCAGCGCTTCCAGCGTCGCTGCGACAATCGATTCATTTTCCGCAAGACGCCCTGGGCCCGTCATGCCGCAAGCTAAATACCCCGCGCTGGGTTCGACAATGCGAACACCGCGCTTGCGCAGAGCCGCAAGATTCGCTTGCGTTGCCGGATGCTCCCACATATTCACATTCATGGCGGGCGCCACTATGACCGGCGCAGTTGTCGCCAAATAAAGCGTGCTCAGAAAATCGTTGGCAATGCCTTGCGCGAATCGCGCCAGCGCGTCGGCCGTCGCCGGGGCCACCAGAAGCGCATCAATCGACTGCGCGACCGCGATATGTTCAACCGCAGAGTCAATATTGGGCGCATCTCCGCCGCTCTCGAACATATCAGTAATAACTTTTTCGCCGGAGAGTGCCGCAAAGGTTAGAGGTCTGATGAATTCCTGCGCGCTCCTGGTCATGATGACCTGAACGCGAATGCCGCGGTCCTGCAGCAGGCGCAGAATTTCTGCCGCTTTATACGCCGCAATGCCGCCAGTGACGCCGAGAGCGATCTTCATGATGATTGCTTGCTTGCCGCCGCGATCGCTAGAAACACAGCGCGGAACTCAGTCCTGGCCCAGCGCCTTGTCCAGGGTCTCCGTCGCAACCTCAGCCGCGGACTTCGGCAATTCCGGGACCTCCCACTTCACCTTGCCGGCTTTGATTTCATCCTGCGCAATGCGGCATGGCTTGCGCGAACCGGTGTCGATCACGGGCGGGGCTCCATTCTGCAATTGCCGCGCGCGTCGGGCGGCCACCAGAATGTATCGATAGTTGCTGTCAAATCCTTCAATCAACTTCATCGTATTCTCCCTGGTTCAACATCCGCCCCGCACCGCGGGGGCTGCGAACGATGCCAGAATCGGTTGCACCCGCTCACGCACATTGCACAGGCTGTACCGTTCGGCAATTGCCAAGACCTCTCGATCCTCCGCCGTTGACGGGATCCCCGACCGCTTCAGCCGTTCTGCGATGAGAATGGCTTGCAGCGCGGCGACAGAGTCCTCCAGACGGTCGTTCACCAAAATATAGTCGTATTTCTCGTATTTCTCAATCTCACCATGGGCCGTGAACAACCGGCGCTGAATCACATCTTCCGCATCCAGGCTGCGATGGCGCAATCGCTTCTCCAACTCCATGCGGTCCGGGGGAAGAATGAATATGCTGACCGCATCGGGCAATTTCAGCTTAATTTTCTCCGCCCCCTGCACGTCGATGTCGAGCAATAGGTCGTGGCCTTGTTGTTCGGCCGCCGCCAGAAAACGCTTCGCTGTTCCATAGTAGTCCTTACCGAAAACCGCCGCGTATTCCAGAAAGGCTCCCTGCTCGATCATGCCCTCGAACTCCGGCCGCGAAACAAAGTAGTATTCCTTACCGTTCTGCTCGTCCCCGCGCGGTTTTCGAGTCGTATAAGAAATGGAGAAATCCAGCCTGGGCACGGTCTTCCGCACGTGGCCCACCAGCGTCGATTTCCCCGAACCCGACGGCGCCGAGATGATAAAGACGGTCGTCATTCGAGGTTCTGCACCTGCTCGCGCGCTTTCTCGATGTCGGATTTCATCGAAAGCCCCAACTCCGTAATCTTAAGTGCCTCGCCCGCCAGTCCGGAAGTCTTCGAAAGTAGAGTGTTGGCCTCGCGGTTCATTTCTTGCAGCAGAAAATCCAGTTTCTTCCCAACCTCGCCGCCTTGCTCGAGCAAGTCCAAAAAATGCTTTACATGGCTCTGCAGGCGCACCAGTTCTTCATGAATGTCGCTGCGGTCGACCAGCAAAGCCGCCTCCTGCAAAATGCGCTCGGTGTCGATCTGTGATCCAAGCAGTTCCTGCAACCGTGTGCGCAACCGGTCTGCGTAAATATTCAGCACCGCCTGGCGATGTTTTTCCACTCCCTTGGCTGCCTTTTCAAGTTGCGCCATGCGCTGGCGCAATTCTGTTTCCAGGCCTCTGCCTTCTTCTTCGCGCATGCGATTCAGCCGGTCAAGAGCTTCGTCCAACTTGGCAAGCGCAGCCGGCTCGAGTGAACCATCGCTCGGCAAAGTCGTGGCCTCAAGCGCGCCGGGGATCCGCAGAATCGCATTTAGGTCCGGTTCCGCAGCCAGATTCAACTCTTTCGCTGCAGTGCGGAACGCATTCACATACTCGCTCACCAGCGTGCGGTTCAGCGAAAACGAATCGTTGCCCCCGCGCTCGAGCGCCAGCGTCAGCTCTACGTGTCCGCGTGCCAGTTTTTCTTTGAGGATCCGCCGGAACTTCATCTCCAGTTCGTCGCTGTCGGCGGGCGTGCGGAAATGCAGATCAAGAAAACGATGATTGACGGACTTCAGCGACAGGCTGAAGCCAACCTGCCCATCCACTTGTCCTTTCACCTGCGCGAAGCCGGTCATCGATCGGATGGCCATATTTATCGCCTCACCGGCGCAGAATCTGCGCTGCTCTGATTCAAATCCACAAACTGCAGCTCATACAACCGCCGGTAGGTGCCGAATCTCTTCATCAGTTCTTCGTGTGCGCCCATATCGGCGATCGTGCCATTTTCCAACACCACAATGCGATTGGCGCGCCGCACCGTAGACAGCCTGTGCGCAATCACCACTACGGTTCGCCCTGCCATCAGGTTCTGTAGTGCCGATTGCACCAACGCCTCCGATTCGCTATCCAGTGCCGAGGTCGCCTCATCCAAAATCAGGATCGGCGCGTTCTTCAAGATGGCCCGCGCAATGGCGATGCGTTGCCGTTCTCCGCCGGAAAGCCGAAGGCCGCGCTCGCCGATCACCGTGTCATACCCGTTCGGCATCTCGCATATAAAGTCATGGGCCAGCGCCGCTTTCGCTGCAGCCACCACGGCACTCTGTGCTACGCTGGGCCGGCCGTAGGCAATGTTATTCCGCACCGTATCGTTGAACAGCACCGTATCCTGCGAGACCACCCCAATCTGCGACCGCAGCGAAGCCAGGGTCACCTCCCGAACGTCAAAACCATCGATCAGCAATCGGCCGGAAGTCACGTCGAAAAACCGCGGTATCAGATGCACCAGCGTGCTTTTCCCGGCCCCGCTCGATCCCACCACTGCCAGCACTTCTCCGGCCTTTACTTCGAGATTTACGTCATGTAACACCTCGCGCGCATCTTCGCCATCCGGTTCGTAGGAAAAGCCAACGTTCTCCAGCCGTATGCTGCGCGAAAATGGCGGCAACACCCGCGCGTCCGCCTTTTCCGGCACTTCATCGGCCGTATCCATAAAGCGAAACATCTCCGATGATGCGCCCAGCGCCTGCTGAAAATTATTGTTGAACAGGGCAAATTTCCGCAGTGGATCGTACAAACGGAAAACAGCGAAAACGAAGGTCAAATAAGACCCGGTGGTAAACGCGTGATGGCTGATCTCGGAGCGCCCTAGCAGCAAAAGCAACGCGATGGCGATGGCGCCGAAGTTGTCCATTAGCGGAGAACTGATCGCCGCCGCCGCCACTGACCGCAAGTTGGCCCAGAACAGCTTATGCGCAGCCTGATGGAAGCGCGCAATCTCCCAGTTCTCCATGTTGAAGGCCTTCACGATCCGGTTTCCTGTGATCGTCTCGTGGAGAATGTTCTGAATGTCGGCCAGCTTGTCCTGGCCTTTGCGCGTGGTATGCCGCACGCGCCGCCCGATGCGGGTGGCTGAAAACACGATGAACGGGATAAACAGCAAAAGAACCCATGCCAGTTTGCCGCCGAGGGCCACAACCACGTAGGCAATAAAAATCAAGGTGAACAGTTGCTGCAGAAATTCCGCCATCACCGTCGACATGGCGTATTGCACGCGCTCAATGTCGTTGATGATCGTGGAAAGCAGCGTCCCCGTCGTGTTTCTCTGAAAAAAAGCAGCCGACCGCCGCAGAATCGAGTCGTAAAGATCGTTGCGCAGGTCAGTGATCATGCCGTACCCGGCGTAGTTCACCAGGTAAGTTCCGGCGTAGTCGAAAATGCCCTTCAGTAAGGTCGCCGAAACCAGGGCAAACGCCACCACCGTCCACGGATTGTGAAAGTGCGAGGGAACCAGTTGCTGCAGGTAGATGGTGCGTTGCGTTCCCGGAACCCGTACCAGAGGCATTGCATGCGCCGGAGAATCGGGATTCAATACGGTATCGATGGTAGGAGCGATCAGCAACAGCCGGAACGCTTCCAGCAACCCTACCGCCGCCATCAGCACCACAGAAGACAGCAATTGCCACCAGTACGGCACAACATAGCGGACCAGCCGCGTCAGTTGTCTCATCGAGCGGCCCCGAAACCCAAACGCTGGTTCAGGCGGATTGGTATGGGTTGCAAGCTCATATTCTACTTGAGTTGTAAGCCGCTAACCACGCGCGCTTCGCGCCGCTACTTGCCGTTTCCCGCCGGCAGCAGGTCGATCGACGGCGACCCCTCGACATCGACCTCCAGCAGCCGGTATTGCCACTCGCCGCGGATTTTGTACGCCAACACCGAAAGCACGCCATCGTTCCGCGGGCCAATCAAAGCCACATCAAAGTCGGCAAATCCGAACCGTCCCCGCGTCTGCAACTTCCCCGAGACGTAATAGCCTGTCCGAATCGGTTCCCCCAATTCCGCGACCACCTTCGGATCCGCCGACGCGCGCGCTAACGCCTCCTGAAACACGCCGCTGTGCCGCACCGCCGACATTCTGCCTAGAACCACCGCCCCAAGAGCCAGAGCAATCAGCAGCAGCAGAATCAGACCGCCCAATACGATCTTTCCGCGCGGATGCCCGTCCGTCCAGCTTCGCTTCATAGCGCGCGGTGTAATCGGGTATGGCGGTGTCGGCATGGTGTTACCAAGCTACTTCGGACTGTCGCGATGGCTGACTTTTACCCGGTATCCGGCTTTCCGAAGTATCTGCCCGAATTCCTCCGCCATCATCACCGACCGATGCTGGCCGCCGGTGCATCCAAACGCAATCGTCAGGTAACTCTTGCCTTCGTGAATGAAATGCGGCAGCAGAAACGTGAGCAACCCCGTCAGTTGTTTTATAAACTGCTTGGTCTGCGGAAAGGACCGAATATATCGCGCCACCGCCCGGTCGCGGCCCGTTAACGGCCGGAATTCCGGCACGAAATGCGGGTTCGGCAGGAAACGAACATCAAACACCAGGTCCGCATCCTCCGGCACGCCCTGCTTGAAACCGAAACTTACGCAGGAGACCAGCAGGTTCTTGTCCGACTCGCTGTGCTGAAATCGCTCGGTGATGTAAGCCCGCAGTTCGTGCACGTTGAAGCGCGACGTGTCGATCACCAGATCGGCGAACGCCCGGATCGGCCGCAGATGCCGCCGCTCCGCCGCCAGCGAAGCCTTCACGGATGTGTCCGTACCCAGCGGATGTGGCCTTCGCGTCTCGCTGTAGCGGCGCAGCAAAACCGCGTCCGATGCCTCCAGAAAAATCGTCTTCGTCGGGATAATTCTACGAATCCCCTGAATGATCGAAGGCAGCGACTCCAGTTGGCTTCCTTCGCGCACGTCCACCACCATCGCTGTCCGGCTGATCTCGGCAGACTGCGTTACCAACTCAGCAAAGCGTGGAATCAATCCAACCGGAAGATTGTCGACGCAGTAATATCCCAAATCCTCAAAAGCCTTGAGCACAGAGGCCTTGCCCGACCCGCTTATGCCCGTGATCACGACCAGTTCGGCCGCTTGTCCGCGACTCCGTGCTTTCTTCAGCTGCGTCCGTTTGGCAGAACTTCGGCCGGCTCTTGCGCGCAACTTTCCCCTAGGCATTCTTGGCCGATCTTAACAGGCGCAATCGCATTGCCGCCAGTTGCTCAACAGATGCTCGACTGACGCTCAACGACCGCCGATCATTGTCGCCATCTCCGCCGCAAATTCACCGCACAAAAAAACCGGACGCCCCTCACGGGATCGTCCGGCCTTACCCTGTGTTTAAACCGTTAGGCTACTTGGTTGCTTTGTACTTGATCACGCCGAACAGACCCTGCGCACTGTTGTCCGGCCCGGCGGTGAAATACAGGAAATTCTTGCCGCCGTTTGAGGAAGACCCGCCGCCGAAATCAATGCCCCAGAGCTGGCTGATCTCAATAGCCTTGCCGCTTGCATTGGTGATAGTGCCGATATACGCACCGGTCGTCGGGCTGAAGCCGTTAATCTTGCTGGTGTTGTTGTCATTTCCCACCAGCAACGCGCCGCTCAGCGGCCCGAAGCCCGTCTTTGGCGCCTTCGCGAAGCCCCACGGTTGGTTCAGCGGATAGCCCTTGATCAACCGTTTCTTAAGCGTCCAGGCTTCGGAATAAATGTCCACATATCCGCCCGGTCCACCATCGGTCGCGGCAAAGGCGACAAACAATTCTCCGTCGATGTCTTGCACATTGAACGCCGCAAAGCCCTTCGGCACCTGCGGATCTGTGAAGGACGTCACAAACTTGAAGTTGCCGTCGTAAACATCAACCTTGTTGTTGTTGAAGTCGGCGGCGTAGAGGTAGTTGCCCGAAGAGTGCTGGGTAACCGCGATCCCCGTGTAGCTCGCATTCGATTTCGAATTGTCCACCGCCACCAGAGTTGTCGATGGCTCAAAATGCGACCATCCCTGAATCGATCCATCCAGCGTCGCGTAGATGAACTCCGAAGGCCAGGTGTCGATTTGGAATTGGGTTGACCCGTTGTATGCGATTCCGGTCGGCGTGCCGAACCCCGATCCGTTGGCTTGGGGAACGATCACCTGCAGCGACTGCGGTTTGCCCGTCCCATCATAGAGGGTCGACCAACCACTGCCTTCGTCGCTCACCCAGAACGGGCCGCCCGGAGCATAAACCAGCCCCCATGCGTTCACCAGAAAGCCGTCTGTGTATTTAGTGCTGCTCGTGTTGGACGTGAGTTTCGTCAACGTATACTGCGCCAGAGCCTGGCTGGATAGAATTCCCAGAGTCAGCCCCAGAATGACGGCCAGAGTGATCGTGCGGCCGAATCTGTTTTTCATGTCTAATCTCCTTGAAGAAAAAATCCTGATCGAATTTGAGATTCACTACCTAAAGACGCGTGGCTGTTGCTTCGCCCGCGTACGCACTGAATGCTAGGTTCGTCCGTGCATTCGTTTGTCAATAAAATGTCAACGATTTGTACAATCCTTGTATGCGCCTGATTTTGCACGTTCTAATATTCTGGTAGCGCTGAACTCAGATTGCTTCTTTCCTATGGCCGAATTCTGTGAAGTGGCATTGCCCGTGCCACTCGACATGACCTTTACGTACTCAGTCCCCGCCGGATTTTCGCCCGCCGTCGGCGCCCGCGTTCTCGTCCCTTTTCGTCAGCAGCGCCTGAGCGGAATTGTGACGGCCGTGCACGAAAATGCCCCGGCAATCAAGGTCAAGCCGTTGCTTGAAGTCCTCGATTCCGAGCCCGTGCTCGACGCTCAACTGGTGGAACTCGCCGGCTGGATCGCCAGCTACTATCTTGCGCCCATCGGCGAAGTCTTTCGCACCATGCTGCCCCTGACCGCCGAATTCAAGCGCACCATTATGTACCAAATCACGCCAGATGGCCAGTCAGTCCTGCATTTGGCCGGCATCTCCGGTTCTCCATCCCGCTCGCGCCGCACCCCCGAAGACCAGCTTGCCGAATTTCGCGTGCTCGATTATCTGGCCGAACGCGAAGCCGCCCGTGAGCCAAGCCTGCGTTCCGCCACTCGCATTTCAAGAGCCGTGCTGTCGGGTATGGTCCGCAAGAACTGGATCGCTCGCCAAGACATCTCCCACGCCGAACGCGCTTCGGCAACCGTGCCAGTAGCTGTACTCAAATCCGCAGAAGGAAAACTGAATGCCAACCAGCGCACCATCATCGACACGTTAACCGCTGCCGGAGGGCGGCTCGCAGTCGATGATCTGCGGACCCTCCCCGTGCCTCGCTCCACCCTCCTCACGCTGGTCAAACGCGGCCTCGTCGAAATCGTTCACGAGCCGGCAAGGATCGCCGTTCCCGCCATGAAGCCGCGCCAATCCTTGCCCGAGTCGCAGTTCACTAACGCGCAGAAAGCGGCACTGGCCAGCATTCGCAACGCCGTTGCTGCCAGGAAATTCTCCGGCATCTTGCTTCACGGAGTCACCGGCTCCGGCAAAACCGCCGTCTATCTCGCCGCCATGCGTTCCGTTCTTGACTCCGGAGGCTCTGCCATTTTGCTCGTCCCGGAAATCGGTCTCACGCCCGCCGTCGCCGCCGATTTGCACCAAGTCTTCGGCGACCAGGTCGCCGTCCTTCACTCCGCGCTCTCCGACCAGGAGCGCGCCGAGCAGTGGTATCGCATCAAGAACGGCGCCGCTCGCATGGTCGTCGGCACTCGTTCCGCCGTCTTTGCTCCCGTCTCCGATCTCCGTCTGCTGATCGTCGACGAAGAGCAGGACGCCTCCTACAAACAAGATGAAACTCCCCGCTATCACGCTCGCGATGTCGCGGTCATGCGGGCGAAAATGGCGGGTGCCGTAGTGGTTCTAGGTTCAGCCACTCCCTCGCTCGAGTCCTACTTCAACGCCAAGAAGCATAAATACGCCTTGCTCGAACTGCCTGACCGCGTCGAGCAGCGCCCTCTGCCGGAAGTCGAAATCGTCGACATGCGCGTCGAATTTCAGGAGACCGGCCACGAACAGGTCATCTCTCGCAAACTCGCCTCCGAAATTCGCGACCGCCTCGATCGCGGCGAACAGGCCATGGTCCTGTTGAACCGCCGTGGTTACTCACCCCTCGTCTTTTGCCGCGCCTGCGGCAATCGCATGGAGTGTAAAAACTGCGCCATTGCCATGACCCACCACAAGCGCTCTCACCGCATGGTCTGCCATTACTGCGGATTCATCGCGGCAATCCCCAAGGCATGTCCGCACTGCGGCAGCGAGTACGTGCATTTTCTCGGCACCGGCTCCGAGAAATTAGAAGAATTACTCCACGGCATGTTCCCGCAAGCCCGCATCGGGCGTCTCGATCGCGATACCGTCCGCGGCCACGAAGATTTCGAGCGCGTTCTCCACGCTCTCGATCAGGGCGAAATCGATCTCCTCGTCGGCACCCAGATGATCGCCAAAGGCCACGACTTCCACGGCGTCACTCTGGTTGGCGTGGTTGGCGCCGACGCCGCTCTCGGTCTGCCTGACTTTCGCGCCGCCGAGCGCACCTTTCAGTTGCTCACTCAGGTCGCCGGCCGCGCCGGCCGTGGCTCAACCCCCGGCAAAGTCATTCTGCAAACTTTTTTTCAGGACCACTACGCCGTCCAGTACGCCGCCCAGCACGACTTCCAGAACTTCTACGACAAAGACCTGCGCTACCGCAGCTGGATGCACTATCCACCCTACACCTCTTTAACCAACGTGCTCGTCCGCAGCGACAACCTCGACGAAGCCATGCGCTGGTCCGGCATTCTCGGTCAATGGTTTGAAAAGACGCGCCACGAAGGCATTCGCGTTCTCGGTCCGTCCGCTGCCCCCATCGTGCGCCTCAAGCGCGATTACCGCTACCAGTTCGTCCTGAAGTCCGCCAGCCGCGAGAAGCTCAACGCCCTGCTGCGCTCCATGCTCGCCCACGCCGCCGAAAACAAAATCCCCCGCACCAACTTGATCGTCGACGTCGACGCCCTCTGGCTCATGTAGGCCCAGCCCAAAATCTATTCCACCACCCCCGCCGACGCCGGCAGTCCCGTGATCCGTATCCCGCAATGCGCTTTATTGCGCACGCTGAAGTGAATCAGCAGGGAAGTAATGTGTTCTAGGGCGCACGCATTCGCCAGTGGCCCGCCGTCGAGCCCGCGAATCCCGGGAATCCTCGCCGCCAGTTGACGCGCCGTCTTCACCGCCACGGGATCATCGCCGCAGACAATCACATCGCAATCCACCGGCCCATCGGTCGTCAGCATTTTCGATCCCACGTTCTCAAACGCCGCCACCACCGATACCTCTGGCCCAAGTATCTCCGCCGCCTGCTCCGCCACCGACTTCGGCAAAAAAGCCCGCGTCCGTCCGCGCCCATCGCTTGCTGCGATCAGTGGCACCGTCGTATCCACCACTATGCTTCCCGGCCGTATCGCAGACTTCAACTCCTTCAGCAATTCCGCGTGTCCCTCATAAGGGACGGTCAACACCACAAGCTTGCACGCCGCGCACACCGCCGCGTTCGTCTCGCCGGAAATGTTTGTCGCACTGCCCAGCTTGCCTTTCAGCTTTTCGGCTGTCTGCGTGGCCCGCGCCCCATCGCGCGACCCAACGATCACCGTCTCGCCCGCCTGCGCCCAACGCAAAGCCAGGCCGTAGCCGTGCGCGCCCGTCCCGCCAATCACCCCGATCGGCCCAAGATTTGTCACAAAATTCCCCTCACGCGAACTCCGCTACCAGCGCCGCTTCCACACAAGGCGGTTCCGGCGCCAACTTCAGCTTCATCTTCGTATACAGCGTATTCCGTTCCGCCGGAATCCGTCCCATCTCGCGAATCATCGCCTGGAAGTCTTCCGGACTCGTGTACTGACCGGCCATCGACCCCGCCTCGCGCGAAATATTTTCTTCCATCAGCGTGCCGCCGTAATCGTTGGCGCCCGCCTGCAGGCAAAGTTGAGACAATCCCCGGTTCAGCTTCACCCATGAAACTTGAATATTGTTGATCGCCCCCGCCAGCATTACCCTGGCCAGTGCATGGATCTTCAAATGTTCAGCCAGCGTCGGCCCTGTCCGCGACAGCCCCTGCTGAAACAGCAAAGTATTCTGGTGCACGAACCCCAGCGGAACAAACTCCGTGAAACCGCCCGTCTGCCGCTGAATCTCGCGGAACATCAGAATCTGGTTCATCCAGTGCTCCGGCGTTTCCACGTGCCCATACATTAATGTGCTCGTCGTTCGAATCCCGCAAGCGTGAGCCGTACGGATGATCTGCTCCCACTGACCCGCCAGCAACTTGTTCCGCGAGAGCACCCGCCGCACATCATCATCCAGAATCTCCGCCGCCGTACCCGGCAGCGTGTCCAGGCCGTTGTCTTTCAACAGGCGCAGATAATCCGGCAGCGCCATTCCCGTCAGCTCAACTCCGTAAGCAATCTCCATCGGCGAGAACGCGTGGATATGCATATCGGGCACAGCGTTTTTCACCGCCCGCAAAATGTCCCGATAAAAAAACGCTGGCAGATCACGCGGTAATCCTCCCTGTATGCAAACTTCCGTAGCACCCAGTTGCCGCGCCTCGATCGTCTTCCGCGCAATCTCTTCCAGCGACAAAAAATATGTGTCCGCCTCGCGCGGCCCACGCGCGAATGCGCAAAACTTGCATCCCACAAAACAAATATTGGTGAAATTGATATTGCGGTTCACCACGTAAGTAACAATGTTTCCCGCCAACTCCTGACGCAGTCGATCCGCCGCCACCAGCAATCCCAGCAGATCGTCGCCGTCCGCGTTCGCCAGCAGCAAGCACTGTTCGCGAGTAAGCACGCCGCCATCCAGCGTCTGCATCACCTGCTCCAGCGCTTGGCGAACCGGTGCGCTGATCGCGCTGGAGACCTGCTCCCACTCCAGCGACGAAAAATTCTCTAACTCAAATTGCGGCAACGACCGTCCCACAGATCTCTCCCGTCAAAATCCTACTACCGAAATAAATCCCGCGCGTTCCCTTTGCGCTTCTTTGCGTCCTTTGCGGTTTAAGATTCTCGCCGAACCCCTGTTACACCTCATGGAAAAGAGCGAGCAGGTTCGCATCCTCAGTGCACCTACCGAAATAAATCCCGCGCCGCCGGACGAATCAACTCTCTCGCCGACCCGCGTCCGCGCTCATACGCAAAGCCTCTTACAATGCACGCCGGAACCCGCTCCAATTTCCCGCACACCAATCCCGCTGCGCCCGCCAGTTCGTCCGCAACCGCTTCCATGCTCATTTTCAGCGCGTACCCATGCGCGTCACGCCGCCCCCGATAATCGTGCAGCGCCCTCATCCCAGCCACGCCAATCGCCACTTCCGTCAACCCCTCCCGCCACGGACGTCCCACACTATCGCTGATGATTACCGGAATCGCCAGCCCAATTGCTTTCCTGATCGCGCGATGCAACCTTCCCGCCGATCGATCCGGATCCACGGGCAACAACAGCGCATGCCGCCCTCCGTCCACATTCGACACGTCCACTCCGCTATTCGCGCTCACCAGCCCCGACGCTGTCTCCGTAATCAGCACACCGCGTTTGCGTCGCACCACGCGCTTGGCCTGCGCCAGCGCAAGCTCGACCACGCGCGCATCGGTCTTGTACCGTCGGGCCCACGCGCGCGAATGAGCGGAAGGTTGAACGCTATCGAGATAGACCACTCGCCCTTCTGCCTTTGAAACAATCTTGTGCTTCACGATCAGAATGTCACCCGCGAGAAGTGAAACTCTGGCCCTTCGCATCGCGCCCAGCAACTTTTCAGCCAGATCGTCACCCGCATGAATTTCATCTGTGAAATAAACTGGAATAATCCGCAGCTCGTTCGGCGCGCCGCTCATCGGGCCTACTCGCTCGCCGCGCGCGGCAGGTCGCTCAAATCGAGTTGGCGGGCAAACCGCTGGGCATGCGTGTCGCCGGCCGCTGCGGCCAGTTTCCGCAGATCGGACGGATCGTCGACATCGAGCCCAATCCCCGGCAATGTCAGCACCACGCACGGTTTTCTTGTAGCCCGCGCCGCCGCCAGATGGGGCTGAAAGCTGTCGCTCCCAAAGCGCAGCGGAAACAAATCTGCCGGTTTTCTCCAGATGGCATTGCTTCCTCGATGGTCATGCGAAGCAACCAGTACGGAACCATCCGATGGAACCGAGCGTGTAATCCGTTCCAGGTCCGCCGGCGTCACCAGCGGAATATCCGCCGGAATCACCAGCGTGCTTTCTACGCGTCTTTGCACGCACACTTCCGTCGCCATCGCAATCGCATCCGTTTCGCTGCGGTTTTCTTTGTCGGGAATAATCTCGAAGCCGAATTTTTGCGCCGCGCTCATCGCAAACTCGTCGCTCGTTACTAGCGCCACCGGTGGCCGCTCTCGCCACGCGTGAATGGCCTCCATCACATCCTGCAGCATGGCTTTTGCCAGCGCCGTTCGCGTCGGTTGATCCAGCAGCGCCGCCAGCCGCTGCTTGGCCGTTGATAAATTCTTCACTGGCACCAGAATCATGACGCCTTCGCTTCCTCACCATCCAACCGCGAAATCTGCGCCAGCACCACCCTCGCAAGGCGGATTTTATCCTCGTTCGTCCGCAGCAGGATGTTCTCGCAGTGAACTTCGATCCCTTGGCGCTCCAGCCCCCGCGCCGCGTCCGCATCGCATGAATCGACGATCAACACATCCAGAAAATCTTCGTACGCTTTCGCCACTCCCGCAATCGAAACCGGCAGCCCCTGCATCGCCATCAAATCCGCCGCGGGCCCCGAAAAAGCCCTGTCGCCAACCATCGGGCTGACCGCAATAACACCCGCCGCCGTCTCTCGCAGCGCCGCGCGAATGCCAGGTACCGCCAGTATCGGCCCAATACTCGTGATCGGATTGCTTGGTGCCAGAACAATTGCTTGGGCCGATCGTATCGCCTCTACCACTCCTGGCGCCGGTCGCGCCTCCGCCGCGCCTTCAAGCCGCACCCCGGTCACCGGATCCCGATGCCGGCGCTTCACAAAATATTCCTGAAAGTTCAGCTCACCTGCCTCTGTTTCCACTCGCGTCTCGACCGCGCTGTCGCTCATCGGCAAAATCCGCGCCTCAACGCCCAACTTCTCCGCAATCGTCGCCGTGGCCGCAGAAAGCGTCCGGCCCTCCTTCAGCAATTTGGTCCGCACCAGGTGAATTGCCAGATCGCGGTCGCCCACCTGAAACCAATCCGGCTCGCCCAATTTCCGCATCGTCTCGAGGGCAAAGAACGTATCGTCGCGAACTCCCCAACCCCGCTCCGGACTCAGCATCCCGGCCAGCGCATACACCACCGAATCGATGTCCGGAGAAACATGCAATCCCCACCACCTAAAATCGTCGCCCGTATTAACGATGCACGTTAGCGCCTCATCACCAACCACGCGGTAGAGCCCATCCACCAGCTTTGCTCCGCCGGTCCCGCCCGTCAGCACAACAATCATGCCGCCCTCGCTAATCCGCTCGCATCGCACGCGGCACTCAGTCGCTCCCGCAGCAATTCCGAACCCCGCGCGGCCATCGCCACAAACTCCGGATAAACCGGCAGCCTCTGCCGCAGCCTCAATCCTTTCGCTTCCGTTTTCCTCCGCAACTCTTCAACCTGCGGCCACGGACGCTCCGGATTAATAAAATCCCGCGTCAGCGGTGAAATCCCGCCCCAATCGTTGATCCCGGCATCCAGCAGCCCGTCATAATCCGGATCGGAAAGATTCGGCGGCGCCTGAATATTCATTTCTGGCATCAGCAACCGGGCAACTGCAATGGCACGAAGCATCTCACCTCGCGCTGGCTCCGGCCAGCCCTTCATCGGAATCGTCGGTTTCACCCGAAAATTCTGAATAATCACCTCCTGAATATGCCCATATCGCCGATGCAATTCCCGAATCGCCAGAAGCGAATCCACTCGGTCCGGCAAAGACTCTCCAATCCCAATCAAAATCCCCGTCGTAAACGGCACTCCAATCGTCCCAGCAGCCTCTATGGTTCGAAGCCGCTTTGCCGGATCCTTATCGGGCGCATCATCATGCGCCGCCCCCGCCGCCAGCAGCGACGCATTAGTTGTCTCAAGCATCAGCCCCATGCTGGGCGAAACCGCCGCCAGCCGTTCAACCCACTCCTCGCTCATCAATCCCGGGTTCGGATGCGGCAGCAACCTCGTCTCCCGCAGCACCAGCTCGCACATCGCCTCCAGATAATGCAGCGTCGACTTGTATCCCAACCGACGCAGCGTCTCGCGCATCTCCGCAAATGCTAGCTCCGGCTTGTCGCCCAGGCTGAACAACGCTTCCGTGCAACCAAGTTCCTCGCCCGCCCGCGCAACTGCAAGCACCTCCTCGGGCGTCATGGTGTGCGCGCCAGCCTCGCCCGGATCGCGCCGAAATGTGCAATACCCGCAATAATCCCGGCACAAATTCGTCAGCGGGATGAACACCTTCCGCGAATAAGTAATCAGACTGGATTTGAACCGACCCGCCGCCGCCCTCGCCGCCGCCAGCAGCTCCGGCAACTCCTCATCCGAACACGCAATTAGCCGGCACGCTTTTTCGCGGTCGAGATCGTCGGCTGGCAAGGCGCGTTCAAAAACGCCTGCCGCGCCCCGCGAAGTTGTCACCGTCGTTCCCATCATTCAAACCTTCACTCAAAGCCCCAGCCAGACGCTCGCGGGCCACTCAATCATACATTTTCCCTCGCCGCCGGAAACACATGCGAGTCTTTCCCACCCGCGTTCGCATCCACTAAAAAGCGCCAATCAAACCGAGGACGCCATGTACGAAGTCATTCTCAAGCAATTCGATCATCCCGATGAAACCCGTACCTTCGAAAAAGGTAAATTTGAACTCGTTCACCTCGGCGGCATGACCATCGGCCGCGCCACCTATCAGCCCGGATGGAAGTGGTCCGAGCACGTCGGCAAAGCCGCCGGCGCAAAAAGCTGCCAGGTCGAGCACGTCGGCATGGTCGTCTCCGGCCGCGCCACTGCCGCCATGGACGATGGCCGCATCATCGAAATGAAGCCCGGCGACCTCTTCTACATCGAACCCGGCCATGACAGTTGGGTCGTCGGCAACCAACCCTACGTCTCGCTCCATTTCATGGGCGCCGAAACCTACGCCCAGCACGAGTGAAACTGCCCGAAAAACCGCGCTGCGTGCGCCTTTCCGCAGCCCTCCGCTTCCGATTAAAATAATCCCGCGCCCGGCGAGTCATTTCGCGGAACACGGTGTTAACTACCCTCAGCGGAAAGGACAGATACTCTGATGCGCCCGCTTCGCCTGGCATTCGCACTTGCTCTGTGTCTCTCAGTGTTCTCTGCGGTTATCATGTTCGGTCCGCAGGCCGTCTTCGCCGCTGCCGGCCCCGCAAACACTCCCACCGTCACCGGCAAACTTCAAGGCTCGCGCACCGCCGTCTTTGTCACCCCGCGCGACTCTTGCAACGGAGACGACATTCCCGATGCCATGGCTCGCGCCTTTCGCGACTCAACCGGCACCATCCACTTCACCACCGCCAGTTCCGATCTTTTCGCCAGCCTCGGCCCCACTCTCGAAACGCTTACCCACAGTTGCGATCTGGCCTTCCGTTCCGTAGGCGATCCCAATCCCGCGCACTTCAACGACCAGGTCTGGATCGACTCCTATTACACCCTCGACGGCAAAACCGTCGCCGGTCTCTCCCACACCGAATATCACGGCTGGTCGCACCCCGGCGAATGTAATACTCAGAACTACAACGAATGCGAATACGACTCCGACACTTACCACGTCTCAACCGACGGCGGCTATCACTTCGATTCCTTCAAAGCCCCCGCCAACTTCCTCGCCGGAATCCCCTACAAATACACGGTTGACGCAGGCCCCATGGGCTACAGCGTCGATACCAACGTCATCAAATTCGACGGTTGGTACTATGCCGTAGCCACTGCCTGGACTTGGCCGCCCAACTGCTCCGGCAACAAAGGCCCGCACCGTTGCATCACCAGCGGTGGCGCCCCACTCCGCACCAAAGATCCATTTGATCCTGCATCCTGGCGCTCCTGGAACGGCAAAGACTTCTGCCTCACCTTCCTCGATCCCTACTCCCACACCATTCACGATCCGCTGAACCACGTCTTCACCCCCGTGCCCTACATGGGATACGTGAACGCCATCAACCTCTATCAGCCCGGCAACGTAGTTGTCGCAACGCTCTGGGATTACTGGGACAACGCCCTGGGCCCGCCCGGGCTCTATCTCACCACCACCAAAGACATGATCCACTGGACCAAGCCTGCGCTGGTCGCGACCCTCAAGCAAATCATGTCGAAGGATCCCAAGGGAAGTTTTCTCTACGCTTATTTTTCTCTGCTCGATCCCTCCGCGCCAAAGGATGACCTGAATTTCTCCACCATCGGCGCGAATCCCTACGTCTATTACGTCCGTCTGAATAACAACAATACCGGCGATCGCGTTCTCTATCGCCAGCGCGTAAAGTTGACCCTCAATCCGTAAGACCGCCACAACTTACGGCTCAATCTCAAACACCACCCCCAGCCCATCCTTGCCGCCTAAGTTGGTTGCGCCATATAGATTGCCGGCTGAATCCATGACCAACTGGCCCGACGGATCGCCGCCATCATCGCCGCCCGTGAAGTCATGCAGCACCGTGAAAGTCCATTTCCCATCTGCGCCCGGAGACATCTTGTAAACCGAGCCGTTGGTGTTGTGGCCTGATGTGGTGCCATACAGGTTCCCGGCCGCATCGCGAATCAGTCCGCTCGGGTGCCCGCCATCCTTGCCGTCGCTGAACACATGCAGAATATGCTCCGTCCATCCGCCTTTACCATTCGAGCTGAGCTTGTACACCGTCCCCACGCCCGATGCGCCTCCGTAATCTGCCGTGCCATAAAGGTTTCCAAACTCATCCATCACCACTCCCGCCACCGGGTTCGTCCCGTCGCTGCTCTTGCCAAACGGCAATCCGCCAAAAATGTAAATCGGCATCTCTTGCCACCCGCTCGCGGTGTGCTCCATTTTGAACACCGTGCCCGTCAGGTGCGGACCGCCCTCATACGTCGTCCCATAGATCTCGCCGTTTGGTCCAAACGTCAACGCATCCGAGGGCGAACTGCCATCTTTCGATCCGCCGGCAAAATCGTAAATGGGCACATCCCGCCACTTTCCTTGCGATTCGATCAGTTCGAACACGATCCCATCATCGTGCTTGCCGCCCGCGTACGTCGTCCCGAACAATCGTCCGCGCAGGTTGAAGCTGAGCCCAAAGCACCCAAAGCCGTCGCTGGTGCCATGAAACGGATGCAGAATGCGCTCTTTCCACTTTCCACCCGGCTCCCCTTGCATCTGCCAAAGCACTCCGTTATCGAACGGGCCATAATACTGCGTCGTGCCATAAAGGTTCCCGGAAGAATCTGCTACCACCCCCGCGCCCGCATTCCCTCCCTCCGCCGATTCGTCAAACACGTGCAGAATCGCCTCTTTCCATCCGCCTTTACCGTCGGGCGTCAGCGCAAAAATCACCCCGCACCCCACGCTTAGGGAACTGTCGCACCCATTATTCCCGCCCGAATTAGTCACTCCGTACAGGTTGCCCTGCGCATCCAGCACCAGCGGCGAGTTCGGATAAGCCCCATCCGCCCCTCCGGCAAAAGTGTGCAGCACTTTATAGCTGGCGCCCCATGCGGCTGAAACCGAAAGAAAAACCCAAGCGGCAAGAAACAAACTTCGAGCAGACATAACCCACCTCATTTTCCCAGCGGCAAAATCGTGGCCCCGCAATTTGCCAAGCAGAGTACCTGAAATCCCGCGCGCCTTCAACCGCCCGCATCAGCTCGCTCTCGGACCCGCCCACGCGTGCGGCCGCGGAACCCATCGCGGCACATTCGCGCAAAAATCTTCGTACTCCGCCCCGAATGTCGCCCGCAGCGTCTGGCGCAATCCTCCGCTAGAATAAGAAGCTGAAATTATGATCCATCCCTGGCACGACGTCACTCCCGGCGACAAGCTCCCCCACGAATTCGACTGCGTCATCGAAATCCCCTTCGGCTCCAGCGTCAAGTACGAGCTCGACAAAACCAGCGGACTCATCAAGCTCGATCGCGTGCTCTACTCCGCCGTCTACTATCCCGCCAACTACGGCTTTCTTCCCCAAACTCTCGCCGAAGACGACGACCCCCTCGACGTCCTCGTCCTCTGCCAGGAAGCCGTCGTGCCCCTGACCATCATTCACGCCCGCACCATCGGCCTCATGACCATGATCGACTCCGGCAAAAAAGACCACAAAGTCATCGCCGTCGCCACCGAAGATCCCGAATTCAATTCTTACCGCCAGGCTTCCGAAATGCCGCCGCACCGGCTGCTCATGCTGCGCCGGTTTTTTCAGGATTACAAACTGCTCGAAGGCAAGGCCGTCGAAGTCGATGAGATTCTTCCCCCCGCCGACGCCTACCCCATCATCCTCGACGCCCTGCAGCGCTATAGCGACCAGCGCCGCAAAGGCTTTTAAAATGCCGCTAACCTGGGATCCAACCACAGACAAAGTTGGCATTGGAAAGGAGACGGCTTGTGCAGACTAAGACGAAGATGTTGACGATTCGAATCGCGGGCTGGGTGTTTTTGTGTGGTGGCATCGCCGGGATATACTTCTCGCTCGGAGCTTGGTTCATGGTTCCGGGCGAAGTAGATCTAAACCGACTCATCGTCGCTGGCCTGTTTGCGAGCCTCGCCACAAATGCACTTCTACTGAGCGGGCTGCTTTTTAGCGATAGTGCAGACGGCGACGCTCGAATCTTACGGTTAGTGCTCCGAACGCCTCCGGTCATTATCTCAGGTTTGTTTCTAATTACCTTTGTCCTCGTTAGCACCACTGCTGCCTGGTGGGCGAGCCACTGAGGGGCGGTGGCCCAGGGCCCGCCCCGGGCGAAGTCGACGGGTACGCGGAGAGCGAATGCGCGAGCTAACCTGGGGTCTAACCCGCAGCCCCCATGCTATACTCCTTCCCACTGGGCTGAGCAGTCCTTCCAGGGAGGTCCCACATGAACCGCCACTTCAATGCCATCCTTGCGGCTTTCACCATGCTTTTCGCACTCTTCACCGCAAACCCGGCGCTGGCCGCCGACACTTACAGCATCCTGTCTCAGTTCAGCAAGACCCAATCAGCCAACGGCATGAACCCGCACGGTGGCCTGATCTTCGACAACGCCGGCAACCTCTACGGCACCACTATCGACGGAGGAGCCAACGGCGGCGATCCCATGGCCAACCCGGCCGACGGCAGCAACGGCGTCGGTGGCGTCGTATACGAACTGGTGCCCGACGGCGGTGGCAGTTGGACCGAAAAAGTTCTCTACAATTTCTGTTCGCTCGCCAACTGCGCCGACGGCGAAAATCCGCTTGACAGCCTGATCTTCGACGCGAATGGCAACCTCTACGGCATCGCCGACCTCGGCGGAGCCAATAACGCCGGCGTGGTCTACGAGTTAAAGCCCGGTGCAGACGGGAACTGGACAGAGAGTGTGCTCTACAGCTTCTGCCCGGTGAAAGGCTGCGCCGATGGCTCGGAGCCATGGTCGTCCTTGATCTTCGACAAAGCCGGCAACATTTATGGAACGACCAAGGGCGGCGGCGCAAACAATCACGGCGCGGCCTTCGAGTTGATCCCTGGCGCAAACGGCACTTGGACGGAAAAAGTCCTCTACAGCTTCTGCTCCCTGGAAGATTGCGCCGACGGCGAGCGCTCCGTCGGAAGCCTGATCTTCGATACCCACGGCAACCTGTACGGAACCACCTACGGAGGCGGCGTTTACACCAATAGCGGCTGTCAGGGGTTCGAGTCCACCTGCGGAACGGTCTACAAGCTGATCCCCGGCAAAGATGGAACCTGGACGGAAAAAGTTCTCCACTCTTTCAACTTCAGCAATGGCGCCGGGTCCGAGACCGGTCTGATCTTGGATGCAAATGGCAATCTGTACGGCACAACCACCCGCGGCGGATATCAAGCCAACGGCGTCGGCGTGGCCTTTGAGCTCAGCCCCAAACCCAGCGGCGGCTGGACGGAAATTGTTCTCCATTCCTTCCCCGGCACCGACGGATATCTTCTCAGCCCGCTGACCTTCGACAACGCGGGTGTCCTCTACGGAACCATAAATGGCCACCTGGGCACCGCCTATGGCGCCGTCTTCAAGTTGGTCCCTAATGGGAACGGCACCTGGAAAGAAGACATACTCCACGCCTTCGACCACAGCGACGGCTCCGGCCCCATCGGAACCCTGCTCCTGGATTCCGCCGGAGACATATACGGCACGGCATTTTCCGGTGGCCCCGGCGCCCAAGGCGTCGCCTTCGAAATCACCCATTAAAAACCCGCGCACAGACGGAACATTTTATCGAGCGCCCCTGGCAATGTCGAAGAGCGGCCCATTATGGGCC
>DASVWZ010000040.1:0-1681 GCA_036392935.1 Terriglobales bacterium
CCACAGTTCTCCGGGTTGGATCCAATGGAGGAATGCCTGCACCGCCATAAGCGCGGCGTGGGCAAAGCTCGACCAGGCGGTGAAGGCGATGAGGCTGCGATTTGCCGATGGGTCACGGGCTGCCAGCAACAAGAAAATGCCAAGTGTGACATAAATGCTAAGCGTCTGTAACATAATAATAGTTACACATAAGGTACCTCGAAGAGAAAATAAAAGCCTATAGGTTCCGAGTTATGGCAATCTGCGATTCATGCGAGACTATTTCCGTATGGGTGCAGATCCTTCCGTATCGGAAGCAGAGAGGCGCTGGCTTCGGGTGTTGAGTACTCTGAACGAGCTGCAGGCGCGGCTGTTCGTGGCGCAGCGGGCCCTGGAACTGGGAAGAGGCGGGATCAGCCAGGTCTCGCGGCTGAGCGGTATGTCACGCCCGGCGATCTACCGCGGTATCGCCGAATTGCGTAGCAACCGGGAATGGAAGCTCTCCGCCGAGCCGAATCGAATCCGCCGGGCGGGGGGAGGACGAAAGCCGCTGACGGTGGTGGCCCCGGCGATTCCGCGGCTCTTGCAGCGGATTGTGGAGGAAAACACGGCGGGAGATCCCAGGAGTTTGCTGAAATGGACGGGCAAGTCCACGCGCGCCATGGCGGCGGAGTTGAGCCGACAAGGACATCCGGTGAGTGCGATGACCGTGTGTCGCTGTTTGTGGGCGATGGAGTACTCGTTGCAAGGCGATGTCAAAAGCCTGGAGGGGAAGCAGCATCCCGATCGCGACAAACAATTCCGCTACATCAACCGGCAAGGGAAATGGTTCCAGCAGAGTGGGGATCCGGTGATCTCGGTCGACACCAAGAAAAAAGAGCTGATTGGAGCTTTTCGCAATCCGGGTCGGAGCTGGCGACAACCAGGACAAGCGCCACGGGTGTTGACGCACGACTTTCCCAGCCTAGCCCAAGGCAAGGCCGTTCCTTACGGGACCTATGATGTAGTCGAGGACCAGGCTCTGGTCAACGTGGGGATCACGCACGATACCGCAGAGTTTGCGGTGGCTAGCATCCAACGGTGGTGGCGGATGCTGGGCAAAAAGAGCTATCCCAAGGCGAAACGCCTGCTGATATGTGCCGATGCGGGAGGCAGCAATGGCAACCGTTCGCGGGGCTGGAAGCTTCATCTACAGGAATTTGCGGACACCATCAAGATTCCGATCACGGTGTGCCATTATTCTCCTGGGACCAGTAAATGGAACAAGATCGAACACCGCCTGTTCTCTTTTATCAGCATGAACTGGAGGGGACAACCGCTGGTGAGCTACGAGGCGGTGGTGAACCTCATCGGCAGCACGCGAACTCGAAGCGGATTAAAGGTGAAGGCAATGCTGGACACGCGCACCTATGAAAAAGGCCAGAAGGTATCCAGTCAACAACTCCAAGAACTTAATCTGCACGGGCATTCTTTTCACCCAGACTGGAACTACACTATATCTCCCAGAATGACAGCGAGTTAGACTGAGAACTTACGCATTGTAATATTTATATTGTTACGGACGCTTAGATCAAGAGAATGATGCCCCAAGACACAATTCTCGCCACACGGGGACGGAATGGAAACAAATCATTTCCTATTCATAGTCTCTGATTGGCGGGGAGCAATGATATGGCCCGGAGGAATCGCCATCTATATAGAT